>CAYWHQ010000140.1:0-7266 GCA_964457665.1 uncultured Prolixibacteraceae bacterium
GAGCCTGCTTAAACGGATAGGTAAAGCAGCATTCGAGATGAGCTTTGCCGGGAATTTCGACCGGGTCATTGTGAATGATGAACTGGAGAAAGCAGCCCTGGAACTTATTGCAATAGTCAGGAAATTCCTGTGAAATACCGCAAGTTCCCTTGAAGTTACCTGATCACAGATAACTTCCTGGCCACTGTCATTCCATCCGATTCAAAAACGACAAGGTACAGTCCGGGTTTCAGGTGCGAGATGGTCAACGGAACCGAATATGTATTCTCCTTCAGCTTTGACGAGGCAACCTGAATGCCCGTTTCCTCCATAGATCAGCCGGGTGGTTCCCTTTCGCCGGAGCATTTAGGATCCTGCCACCTTGCCATCGGTAAAGAGATGCCAGGAAGCAATAAATCATCGTGCCGGACGGAGGATATAAAGCGATTTCCACAATTCTTCAGAAAAAATGCAATTTCCAGGTGTCGGGTAATGTTTGATTTTCACTTTAGACTTTCCATGCTTTTCCGTTACAATACCAGTTATTTGGTCTCCAAAGGGAGTTGAATACTGAACAATATCTCCAACCTTTAAATCTTCTGTATTGTCCGGTTTTATTTTCAGAAAAGGCACATTAAGTAATTCAGAGATTTTCTGTTCATCGGCGAGCAACAATGCTTTTTCATCCCGTTTTCGCTGCTGAATTTTATCACATTCGCCGGTTGGTAACTGATTTACTTTTAAAATGCATGATGCAAGTTCCCTGACACCGGATCGTCCGCTCTCCGACAAGACACATTTCTTGAAAAGGTCGGCCGGCATTTTCGTCGAAGAGGTATCAGCGCCATAATGATAGGGCTGGAAGTTGATCTTTAGCCATTCTATGCTGGCTTTACTCAGGATCTCTACCTGCTCAGGACTGATTTCGTAGCGAATCAGGTCGACGCGTTCTGATGATTCCAGGGATGGATGAATTGATCGGATCGCTTCAGGAGTGCTTATAGCATCGTAATCTGCCGAAGGATACAAGGTAATTTCAGTATGATCGGATAAATAAACTTCAAGTGAGGTTTGAGGGTTAAACTCAAGTTCTCGGGCATAACCAAGCCGGAATATCATCAGATTCAAATGTATCCAGCAATGGTTTGTGGAAAAAAAAGCTTTTACGTACAAACTCCCGGGACGCTGAATATTAATTGGTTTCTGAACGTGGAGGCTCAACTCCGTCAAAGGATCAATGGTTTCTTCCTTGTAGCTTTTACACTCCTGGCCCTGCACCAGACCTGCAGTAAATAATGCTAATAAAATGAAGACTCGTTTCATATATACCTCTTTGACCTTTTTAAAAATGTGAATAATCCAGGTAATAATAATACCGCAAGGATTAATATAATCCATTCCCATTTTAATACAGATAAAGTATCTTTTCCAACTCCCACGGCCTGATCATCTCCGATATAATCAAAACTGCTCCAGTAAAACGGATGATGAAACGGATAATCCGATGTTTTCAAAAAGTGGAGTTTTGCCTTCCGAAGGGCCTCCGGTTTGGATGCTCCCTCCGAAAGGTAGGTATAGAACAGCGGCATGATGACGGAGGATGCATAATCATTCACATCCCACAGGCTGACTACAAACGACGCTGCACCCGCCTGACGGAATGCCCAGGCCAGGTTCACATTTCCTTCACTGCGGCTTTGATATCCTTTCGCCGACCGGCATGCGCTCATGGTGATCAGGGTTGCATCCAGGTTTAAATTCAGGATTTCATAGAAACTCAGGATCGATTCTGCTGCATGATGATCTGCCCCGGAGATGAAGGCCAGCCCGGGCAGATCGGGATTTTCCGCAGTGGTAACGCCATGGGTGGAAAGATGGATCATGGGGTAATCAGGCGCCAGAAGGCAAAACTCCTCTTTTGTAACGTTTTTTCCAGTCAATAACAGTGTCGGGTAGACCCGGCCTATCTCCTCACACTCCCTGCGGGAACCCGGCAGGTCCATCAGGGTGGAATCACGCTTTGTCAGCCACTGTAAGTTTTGCGAAATCGCCGGATCAAACTGAGGCGCAACTGCGAGAACCTTAACCTCTGTTGACCCCTGACGGCTTTTCCCATCCAGCCAGCTTAACAGTGAAAACTCTTTCCGGATTGTTAAATAATCAATCATATGGCCCCCTTCGGGCCTGTCAGCCATTGGTATTACTTCAACAGGGATCATCCAGGTATTCGGCGAAGGGATAAGCGCCAGGTTTGTTTTCCCTGTCAACATACTCTCTGACGGAGCAAAAATCTTCCTGTATAATAATATTCCAACAGAATCGGCATCCTCCATGGGACTTGCAGGATCGGAAATCAGGGAGAAAAAACCTGTCAACAAGGGTGTCAGTGAGTCGCCGGGAATTTCATAACTGAGAAATGCCTTCCTGGTAATGGCAAAAACCATATAACCGGTGGGATTCTGGATATAATCCGGATATAACTCAAAGATTTCAATCAGCAGTGTTTCATGGTCTAGCGCTCGTTGTACAAGATCAATATCATTGTGAATATCCTCCACTGAATTCAACCTTGAGGAATTCCTCTCCCGGGATAAAAAAATGCTGTAATAAAGCTGATCCAGCGCAATTTTTTTATCCCTGATGTGTCGCTGCAACTCTTCCATATTTTTTCCTTCAGGCAAATACAGGACCTTGGTTTTCAAAAGGTTTATTTCCTTTTGCAGTTGTCCGAACTTTTCGGAAAGCGCCGGCTGTGATTGTAAAAAAACATCATACAGGGCCATTTTACCAGGCAACTGAAGGTTCCGGTTTGTTTCCATAAAATAGAGCGCAGATGACAGGTACTTTCTGTCGCGGGTCAGGGCGTGAAGCTGCAAGGCATTCCGGGCAAAACCATAATACCATGAAGCCCTTGTCTGCTCAAACGCAAGCAGATTGTCGAGATTAATGATCTGCTTTTTAATTTGCCGGTTGATCAGATCCACAAGGCTGTCGCATTGAAGTGCACTTTTCAGGCAGGAAACAGGATGAAGGGGGTCCGACTTATACCACTCCTTTAAAATGGCCGATTTTCCGGTTATCGCAAGCAGAAGATAATAATGGCTTTGCTCTTTCCCGATGGTTACCGGGTTATCAAGAACCGACCTGCTGCAGAAATCAGGAAAAAACAGAGTAAATACCTGTTGAATGAACTCCAGGGCTTTTGACGGCATATTCTGTCGGGTATAAAAATCGGCAAGGTTTAACAATGTCATTGCATGCACCATCCGGATCTCGCCCGATGCCTTGCCGATCCTGCGGAGCGCCTCCTGATAAAGCTTCAGTGCGGCAGTGTAATCACCATCGTGTTCATACAGGTCGCACTCGTTGTTCAGGCATTTCACCGACTGAAGGTTGCCCGGACCATAACGTTTATCAAAAAGATGCAATGCTTTTCTGAAAAAATACCTTGCAGAATCATACCCGGCGTATCTTTTATGGTACAGTCCGAGATACCGGTAAACATTAGCCAGATCGGGATGATCTGGGGGCCTGATTGTTAACCAGACCGTCCTTGCCTGATTCAAATAGTCATAGCAGTTTTTCCGGTCATTGAAGCTTTCATGATACGCTCCCAGCCACTCATAGATGGTCGCTGTTAAAGGGTGATTCCGTCCTGCTTTCCGAAGAAATATCTCCTTTGCCTTTTGAAAATAATCTTCTGTCATTACGGTCGAACCCGTGATGAAACCCAGTATTCCGAGGTTCATATAAATCCTGCCGGTTTCCACATGATCTTCTCCCAGGTTATCAATGGCTTGCGGAAGAAAATCCCTTGCCAAAAGCTCTGCCTCGGAGAACCTGCACTGCCACCAAAGCGCCTCCACACACCTGTTGACGGCCGGAAAATAGCCGTCATCCCCCGCGGTGTGACCATTAAGGTACTGGCGGTAAAGCAGGGCAGCGCTGTCGAACTTAAGGCTATCAAAACACAGTTCTGCCCTTTTCCTCCGGCTCTCCGGCTCCGTCGTAACCCGGGGATTACCGGAAAAAGCACCATGGGTTTCCCGGATATCTGCCCCGAAAATCAACAGGAATGCTACGGTTGCCCATATGTGCCGGTGATTCACAATGCTCTGTCAGTTCTTTAATTCACGAAGCAGTGCCTCTGCCTTTTTGCGGTAGAACTCAGGGCCCTGTAATAAGGGTCCCAGCACTTCCCTGCAGCCGTCAATTTCCCCGTTCTTCAGGTGAGTCAATGCCAGGTACCATCGGGATTGAGTCTCAAAAGCACTGTTCTTTTCAATCAGGAATGAAAATACTTCTTCAGGATTCATTGTATCCGTTGGTAAAGCCAGCATAGTAACCCCAAGATAAAACCGGAGGGTATCATTGCCGGGGTACATCTCCAAAAGATTGGTAAATACAAACATGGCGCTGTCGTAATTGCCATGGGCATAATAACTCATCGCCAGGGATAACAGCAGCTGGTCTGGTTTATAACCCGACGAATTGGTTTTTTTTGTGATAAGATCAGGGTAAGGGGAAAAATAACCAGCATACAGTCTCCTATGATCCTGCTGCCCCGATCTGAGAGCCAGGTAAAGGAGCGTGCCAACCGTCACAAGTACCAGTAAGGCTGCAGCGATGCGAAAAACAAAATAACCTGATCGCATTTCCCTGGTCTTTGCCGGAGCGGGATGGCCGGTTGCCGTCTCATGCATCACAGCGGGCATGAGCACGGCAGCATTTTCCGCTACCATTTCCCTGCACGACTCACACTGTTCTATATGTTCCCTGATGCCTTCAGGTATTTCATGCAGGCGGTTTTCGGCCATGGCTTCAACCCATAATGCAACCTCTTCATCTGTGAGGTGCCTGCCAATCCCATTCCATTGTTGTTCAGGTTTCATTGGTAACGGTTTTCAGATGTGTTTTCCGTCGTAATGAGAGCGGTTTGGCTTTTTCACGATCAGGCCGGAAATTCCGGATATAATACTCAAAAAGGAGAAGGAGTGTTTCGCGGGTGAAAGCCGATTGGGGTGGATCCCCGTTCAGCAGCCTTACGATCTGATCCATTTTGTATTCCATCCATTTACGGATGGCATCCTGACTGTTGTTCTGACCTTCCAGAATATTGAAGATCTCCGACAGATGCTGATATATTTCCGACCGGGCAGCCTCTGCATCAAGCAGGTTCAGCGCTTCACAATGCAGGGTTATCTCCCGCATCTCTTCATCGGTAATTTCATCCATCAAAAGATCTTCAATATTTACCCGAAGCCGGCTGATGACGCGCAGGCAAAAAATGAGTTTCTGAAAATCACGCTGGAAGGTCATCAGAATGCAGTGCAACTTCCACAAAAAATCATGTATGATCAGTTTCTCATCCGCGAGAATTCCGGTTTCAGGAACCTGTCCAAACCATTGTGCCAGCTCCGTGCCGGATGGTAAATGAATCATCCTGGAACGATGCGACTGTTCGCGGAGTTCCCTGTTGCGGATTTCACGGCAAATGTTGGTCACCACTACTGCCAGGTAGGTGGAAAACCGGGCCCTGCCCTGAAAGGAATCCAGGATTTTCTTTTCCCTCGTCAGCAATATTTCCTGTACCTGCTGCATCAGCTCCTCCTTTTCGTCTGCTTTAAAATAGCCCGGTTTTATCAGGATCTTGAAAATAATGATCCTGAACATCTCCAGAAAAGGAAGGAAGGATTCTCCCGGCTGCATGGTGCGCCCAGTGTCTTTGAGAAGTTAAAGTTAAATCTTTTGCTGACATCTGCCGTTAATTTTTGGTAATATTTACAAAATGAACATCGAAACAATCAGACCGCTAGTTCAGTGGAAGTGCATGAACCAGGTATCAGCAAGGTTAAGGTAACAATTGCCGGTAAAGTTCTCATAAGATTTTACTTTTAATTGAACGACAGAAGGTTATCATTTCACGGAATAGAGATTCTTCTCGAAAAACTTACCCAGGCGGCGGGCTGCGACCATATAGGTTAGTTCAAGGCGTTTACGGTTTGTCTCGTAATCGGCCGCGCTGTTTTCGACCAGGATCTTCGCGATGGGTTCGTTCAACCGGTCTTTTTTACATATCCATACTTCTATATCCAGTTCTGAAGTACCCGATATAATACCGGCCGACCAGCCAATTTCAAGGAAAATGCTGTGAACCACCAGGGTATATCCGACCGATGAAGCTCCCTGTTCCACAACGACTCCCTTCTTTTTAAGGGCTTTATTCAGATTGACCAGGAAGGAGTTTTCCATTCCGGATTTGATCTCCTTCCATTCAGCCATCCATTCGGCTCCTTTTCCGGCTTTTTTTGCTTCATATTCGGCCACCCTTTTATCGATGTACTCCTGTTCGCTGGAGAGTTCGCCAATTTTCAACCGGTCGTACCGGAATTCAAGTCCCAGTATCTTCTCGTCACGAATCACGGAAACATCTCCGGTGGATTCCACTCCTTTCTGGCCGAACAGATTTGCTTCTGCAACCAGCAGGATCGTGATAAGAACAACTGTCAGTCTTAGCTTTTTCATGGTTTTGGATTTTTAGAAATGAATAAGGATGCCTGCTCCGTCGGGAGTTATACCGGCCCCTATATTCAGGGAAACCGGCGCAGATTTTTTTCGGATCTCTTCATTATAAATCGACACGGCTTTTTTGACATTAGGCTTATAGCCGGTGGATATAAGCACTGCTATCAGTTCAATACCCAATCCTGCCCCGCAAATGATCAGTTTGGTATTGACATCCTTGACCAGGAGGCCTCCCAGGACAACGCTTGCGCCTGTGATGAATACTACATTGGCGGCGGTTGATGAGGCTCTTGCTTTTTTCATATATACATATGCATCCTGGTTTGTCCTCATGATCGACATGAGCTCGGAGCGATTGAGCTGATGACCCTGCTGATAAAAGTTGCGTTTTTTAAGATAGATGGTATCGGAAAGGTTTTGTGCCATCAGGGATGTTGCTAAAGGCATCAGCAGCAGCAAGAGCAGAAAGGTTTTAAATGATTTCATGATGTATGGATTGTTGTTTTTAACTTCAGATGACCGGGAATGAACTTTTTGGAGAAATGACATGTTTTTTTTTCGGGAATTGAGCAGTTTCAATCTATCTGGCCCGGAATGATCACCATGGATATCTGGATCATCCTGTTCTTCAGATTATAAGGATTCGCTCCTTCTTGATAGGTATCTGCCAGATCCGAAATATATCTTATATCAAACCCCAGTCCATTCTTCTGAAAACCTAAGCCGGCAGAGAGACCAAAGTTTACCCGTCGCAGCATGGGC
>CAYWHQ010000141.1:0-4030 GCA_964457665.1 uncultured Prolixibacteraceae bacterium
GATGGCCGGCACCGCCCCGCGACTGGAGTCGTTCGCCCTTGCGTCATACGGATTGCAGACCAGGGGGGTGATTGTCAGCGGAGTGGATCCGGCGGCAGAAGAGGCGTTGACAGGGTTGAAAAGAAAGCTGGTTGCAGGAACCTACCTTGCCGGAGATGATCCGGGGGTGATGCTGGGGGGCCGGCTTGCACAATACCTGAACATCACCGTCGGGGATACCCTGGTGATCATCGGGCAGGGCTATCACGGTGCCGGTGCGGCGGGAGTTTTCCCGGTGCGCGGGATCCTGAAGTTCCCTTCGCCGGATCTGGATGCAAGAATGGTCTATCTCAGTCTGCCCGCTGCACAGGCGCTTTTCAGCGCCGAGGGCATGGTGACCTCCCTGGCCTGCAACGTGAGTGAACCTGACCGTTTTCGCGCCATCGCGAAGGAGGTCGGACAGGCGCTCGATACCTCCCGCTACGAGGTGATGACCTGGGAGGAGATGATGCCGGATGTGGTACAGCAGATCGAGAGCGACAGCGGCTCGGGGCTGATCATGCTGGGGATCCTTTACATGATCGTCGGGTTCGGGATCTTCGGCACCTTGCTGATGATGCTGAACGAGCGGACCCGCGAGTTCGGCATGATGATCGCCATCGGAATGCAGAAATCACGGCTCATCCTTATCGTCGTCGTGGAGACCTTTATGCTCGGATTGCTCGGGATCACAACCGGCCTCGCCGCGTCGGTCCCGCTGATCTGGTATTTTCATGTCCATCCGATTCCGCTGACGGGCGAACTGGCAGACTCTACGGTCAGGATGGGCTTCGAACCCCTGATGCCCACCGCCTGGAACTTCTCCTTTATCTTTGCCCAGTCGATGGTGGTGATCTGCATCATCCTGGCAATGATGTTCCTGCCGGTGATGCGGATCTGGAAGATGAAAGTCTGTAATGCCATACGTCGTTAAACAGCTATGATGATCTGGTCGGTAGCATGGAAGAATATCTGGCGGAACAGGACCCGCAGCCTGGTCGTGATCGTGGCCATTGCCCTTGGGCTTACCGGAGGGCTCTTCTCCGGAGCGGTCATGAAGGGGAGCTCCGATGCCCGTATCAGGGAGGCGATCAGCCGTGAAACCTCGCACATCCAGATCCATAATCCGCTGTATATCGGCGATAACGATGTACGTTTCACGATCAATGACTCCACGGGACGTCTGGGGCAGATGCTGGATACGCTGAAGGGGATCGGAAGCTGGAGCCCGAGGACGAAGTTCACGGCCATGGCGGCCAGCGCCAGTGCCGCTACCGGGGTGATGGTTACAGGGGTTGACCCGCAAAGGGAGGCCACCGTGACCGAGATCCATTCGCTGATCTGCGATACCTGCGGCTCCTGGTTCGGGGAGTGCAGGGGAACCCCGGTGGTGATCGGGAAAGCGCTGGCGAAGAAACTGAAGGTGAAACTGCATTCAAAGATCGTCCTTACCTTCCAGGACATGCAGGGCAACCTTACCGGTACAGCGCTCAGGATCTGCGGTATATACCGTACCAGCAACTCAGTATTCGACGAGATGAACATCTATGTCGGCCAAAAGGAGATCATCACCCTGCTTGCAGCAGAGCCCGGGTGCATGCACGAGATCGCCATTTTGCTTTCGGATGCCGGACAGATGGATGCCATTCAGCAAACCCTGTCGCGGGCCTTTCCCGGGTTGCTGGTCCGGACCTGGATCACGATCGATCCGCTGGTGGGACTTCTCAACAACCTGCTCGACTTCTGGATGTACCTGTTCGTCGGGATCATCCTGGCGGCGCTTGCTTTCGGGATCGTGAACACCATGCTGATGGCCATCCTGGAGCGAACACGCGAACTGGGTATGCTGGCCGCCATCGGGATGTCGAAGCAGAGAATTTTCCTCATGGTCATGCTTGAATCGGTTTTTCTTTCCGTCACAGGCGGAATACTGGGTGTGTTTCTGGGGTATGGGATCACTCTGTGGTTCGGGTGGAAAGGGATCAACCTGGGGGCCTTCACCGAGGGGTTTGAGAAACTTGGATACAATCCCGTCATGTTCCCGGCGCTGGAACCGGTATTCCTCCTTAACATCACCGTCATGGTCATTCTGACCGGCATCCTCGCCTCGGTGGCCCCCGCCCGAAGGGCGCTGCGGCTCAACCCGGCCGATGCGATCCGGAACAATTAAAACGACGCTATGAGCATTATCACCATCAACGACATCAGCAAAACCTACCGCGACTCGGAAGTTTCGGTTACGGCGCTCGACGGGATCAACCTCTCGTTTGAAAAAGGAGAGTTTGCCGCCATCGTGGGTCCTTCGGGTTCGGGGAAGACCACCCTGCTGAACATGATCGGCGGCCTCGACAAGCCCGACCGCGGGTCCATCCTGATCGGAGGAACCGATATCACCGCCCTCAGCAGCCGGAAACTGGTACGGTTCAGACTTCATCATATCGGTTTCGTATTTCAGTCGTACAACCTGATCCCCGTCCTGACCGCCCTGGAGAACGTGGAGTTCATCATGCACCTGCAGGGCGTCGCGGCAGATCAGCGACTGAAACGGGCAAAGGAGTTGCTCGATTCGGTCGGACTGGGGGAGAGGATCAACAGCCGGCCGTCGAAACTCAGCGGGGGTCAGCAGCAGCGGGTAGCGGTGGCGCGGGCGCTGGCTTCAAGGCCGCAGTTCATCCTGGCCGACGAGCCAACAGCCAACCTCGACTCCGAGTCGACCCGGAACCTGCTCGACATCATGGAGAAGCTCAACCGGGAGGAGCAGATCACCTTCATCTTCTCCACCCACGACCAGCGCGTGATGAACCGGGCCAGGAGGGTGATCGTGCTCGAAGACGGGAAAATCGTCAAAGAAATTGAAAATGGAAAATTGAAAATGGAAAATTGAGCGGAGTTAAAAACTATATTTTACATGAACACGGGTGAAGGGAAAAAAGAGATCAGTTTTGGCGGCAGGATCCTGGTTGTTGAACCGGAGCAGATAAGTCCGGAGGAGTTCATGCTTGTCGGGGCCGCCAGGGAGGCGATGAAGAACGCCTGGGCGAAGTACTCCGGTTTCCGCGTGGGTTGTGCCGTTCTGCTGGAGGGGGGAATCATGATCGGGGGCAGCAACCAGGAGGACGCTGTCTTTCCACTGGGCCTCTGCGCCGAGAGGGTGGCGCTCTTTACAGCCGCCCACAACCATCCGGGCATACCCATCGTGGCCATGGCGATCGTCTCCTCAGCGGAGGTCTCCGGAGATCAGATGCCTGCCTTTCCCTGCGGGAGCTGCCGGCAGGTCATGGCCGGGTTCGGCCACCGTCAGGGCAGGCCTATCCGGCTCTATGTTGCCTGTCAGCACGGCGGGTCTGTTTTCGTGGCCGAAGATATGGCCGCTCTGCTTCCATTTGCCTTCACGGATGATCATCTCGGTTAGGGACCCGCTATGGCTTTGAAAAAAGAGACCTTCGGCGACCGGATCATTGCCTTCAACCGTCGGCTGGACTACACATCCAGCCTGCCCGGCGGGATCAGGATCATGAACCCCTTCCGGGAGAGCGAGGAGGTGCCGGTGAATTCCGAACGGTTTTACCGAAAATATTACGAAGACAACCGGCCCCGCAGGCTGATCCTGGGGATCAACCCCGGCCGGTTCGGGGCCGGGGCGACCGGCATCCCCTTTACCGATACCAAACGGCTGGAGGAGGCCTGCGGCATCCCCACCGCTTCCGTCAAGACCCACGAAATGTCATCGGTCTTCATCTACGAAATGATCGGGAGTTACGGCGGACCGGAAGCATTCTATTCCCGCTGGTTCATCTCGGCCATGTGCCCGCTGGGGTTCATCCGGCAGAACGACCGGGGGACCTGGGTAAATTTCAACTACTACGATTCGGAGGAACTTTTCCTCGCCGTCAGGCCGTTCATGATCCGTTCCCTGGAGGAGCAGGCAGGCTTTGGCATTGACCGCGATACCTGCGTGATCCTCGGGATGCGGGTGCGTTCCCGGGATGGCGGAACGATCACCATGAAGCAG
>CAYWHQ010000141.1:4040-7261 GCA_964457665.1 uncultured Prolixibacteraceae bacterium
GGCCGGATGGTCGACGGACTGCCCGCCTTCAACATCCTGGGGATGGTCGCGATCGCCCGGTCGCCGCTCCGCCAGCGGATCGGCGACCGGCTGGCCGGGACCGTCGTCATACGAACCCCAATTAAAAACCCAACTCCATGATCTCCAACCTGCTTGACGTGGCCCGGATCCTGCTGGTCTGTGCCGCCTTTTTCTTTGGCTACCAGATTGGTTTCCGCGAGGGTTATGACCCGGTAGCCCAGCTCCATTTCATGATCCCCGTCATCATCATCGCCATTGCCGGCATCTCCGGGCTGGAGGGATTGCTGATGGGGGAGAAGGCCGCTGAAGCCAAGGGTTATACCGCTGACCGTAACTACCAGCGCCAGTCGGCACTGGCCATGCTCTCGATGACGGTGGTATCAGTGGCAGTATACTTTCTTCACTGGGGGATCCTGGCCGAACTTACCATCCTTTTCGTCTTCCTTCTGTTCTTCCTTCTTTCAGGCATCAACCACCTGGCGGATGCAATCACAAGGAAGAACTACTCCTGGCAAAACATCAACCGCCCCTTCATAACCCTGATGATGATTGCCGGATTGGTCTATCCCGTCTGGATGGCGCTGGCCGGTTTGCAGTGATGCGATCAGACATCTCTCTTTTGGGTATCTTTGCGGGTGAAAAATCGTTATTACCAGAAAACCATGTCTTTCCCGATTGATACCATCCGTGCCGGTTTTCCGGCTCTGAATCAGCAGATATACAAGCGTCCGCTGGTCTATTTCGACAATGCCGCCACCACGCAAAAGCCGCGTCAGGTCATCGATGCCATCCGGAAATATTACGAGGAGGATAACTGCAACATCCACCGGGGCGTTCATTATCTTTCCGTAAAAGCCACCGAGGCCTATGAAGAGACGAGGAAGGAGATCCGGCAGTTTATCCATGCAAAGCATACCCATGAGATCATCTTCACCCGCGGGACGACCGAGTCGGTCAACCTGGTGGCCTCCTCCTTCGGAAAGAAATATTTACGTGCGGGCGACGAGGTGATCACCACCCTCATGGAACACCACTCCAACTTTGTTCCCTGGCAGCAACTTTGCCTGGAGCGTGGCGCTATCCTGCGGGTCGCGGGCATCCTGGAGAACGGCGAACTCAATATGGAGGAGCTGAGGCAGATGATCGGCGAAAAGACCCGGTTGGTTGCGGTGACCCATGCTTCCAACGTGCTCGGAACCATCAACCCGGTGAAGGAGATCATATCGGTGGCTCATGCAGCCGGGGTCCCGGTGCTGGTTGATGGAGCCCAGGCCGTGCCCCACATGCCGGTGGATGTGCAGGATCTGGATGCCGACTTCTATTGCTTCAGCGGCCATAAGATGTATGGTCCGATGGGGATCGGCGTGCTTTACGGGAAAGAGAAGCTGCTGGAAGAACTGCCTCCCTACCAGATGGGGGGTGAGATGGTGAAGGAGGTCTTTACCAGCCATACCATTTTCAATGATCTTCCCTTCAAATTCGAAGCCGGGACGCCTAACGTGGAGGGGGTGATGGGCCTGCAGGCGGCGATTAAGTATATCCTGGATCTGGGACCCGCAGAAATCGCTCGCCGGGAGCATGAGCTGCTGGAGTATGCCACCGAACGGCTAAGCGCCATCCCCGGTTTACGCATATTCGGCACTGCCAGTCGAAAAGCCAGCCTGGTCTCCTTTCTCGTGGGGAACATCCATCCCTTCGACATGGGTACCATCATCGACAAGATGGGCATCGCCGTGCGCACCGGACACCACTGCGCCCAGCCCGTTATCGACCACTTCGGAATCCCCGGTACGGTAAGGGCCTCCTTCTCATTTTATAACACCCTGGAAGAGATCGGCCTGCTGGTGCAGGCGGTTAAGAGGGCGAAGGAAATGTTGGAATAATTGAGAATTGAGAATTGAGAATGGAGAATGAATGTGCTACTGTGTTGATGAGTTTTTGGTTTTTCAGTTTTTAAGGTTTTGAGGAAGGAGTTTTAAGTATTAAGTGTTAAGTTTTAAGTGTTCGTGAAAGAACAGCAGACAGATCAGGTATCTTTCAGTTCCTCAAACACAAATACCTCCTCGATCGTACTTTTCAGTGCCCGGGAGATATCGTAGGCCAGTCGAAGTGAGGGATTGTATTTACCTTTTTCCAGAAAAACAATGGTTTCCCGGCGCACCCCCACTTTCCGGGCAAGCTCCTCCTGGGTAAGGTCGTAACGTGCCCTGAATTCCCTGATCCGGTTATTCATCTTTCAGCCCCGTGATCTTAAACCAGATGACAAAAAGAAGCCAGACCACGCTCATCGCAATGATCCCCGAACCAAGCAGGACTTCGGTATCCACGGTTACACGGTCCTTGATGTATATCAGGGCCACCCAGAGGTAGAGCGAAACATAGAAGGCATAGGCGGCCGACTTCTGCAGAATCTTTCGTGAAAGTTCATCCTCCGCCGGTTCACCCTTGCGCGCGCTCTTCAGGCGGCTGAACCCGACATACAAACCAAAGCCGGCCAGCAGGATGATGGCGCCAACCATCACGATCTCAGAAACCGGGAGCGTTCCACCGGTATTGAACAACCAGAGTGCGGTAGTGCCCAGCACCAGCAGACTCACGATAAAGGCTAACAAAGATTTTTTCATAGTGTTTGATTTTTGTGATGCAAATATAACATAATGTTAGAATAAAATAACAAAATGTTCGATGAAATGCACAAAAAAATCGGTGAACGGGTGAACAGGTGAACGGGGGAGAAGGTGAACAGGTGAACGGGTGAACAGGTGAACGGGGGAGAAGGTGAACAGGTGAACAGGTGAACAGGTGAACAGGTGAACAGGTGAACGGGTGAAAAGGATTTAATGGTTTGATTTGTTTGCCAGATATTTGATTAAACCAGCTAATTGAGCTCCGATCAGTTTCATCTTACCTGTCAATATTATAAAATCCTCTTCTCCGATGTATTCCAATTTTTTCGATAGTTCTAAATGGGCATCAAGTTCTGCTAGACTTCCAAAGGCAATTCTTAGGAAACGAATGTACTCCTTGTCACTATTCCTTGCGGCGCCCTCACTGATATTGGCAGGAATTGAATTGACGCACTTACGTATTTGAATTGTCAGGCCAAATAATTCTGATGGAGGAAATTGATTGGTAACCTGATACATCCTGAAAGCCAGATCAAGGCTTTCATTCCAAACCGATAATTTCTTATGTGAAAA
>CAYWHQ010000142.1:0-7225 GCA_964457665.1 uncultured Prolixibacteraceae bacterium
GCGCCGGAAACATTATAGATGTTGAATTTCCAGAAGTTCATGCGGATGGCTCCGGCCAGGATCGGGACAAATGTGCGGACGATGGGGATAAATCTTCCGGCGATGAGCGATATGGCGCCATACTTTTCATAATAGGCATTTGTCTTGTCAAGATGACGCTGCTTGAAGAACAGCGTCTCTTTTTTCTGGAAAAGCCTTTTACCGAGATAAGACCCTGTGAAATAGCCTGTGATGTTTCCAAGAATAGCCGCTAATGCAACCAGCAGAACCAGCAGGTATACATTCACGTCGAGGGCTTTGGTTCCGCAAAGCAGTCCTGCCGTGAACAACAGCGCATCTCCGGCGAAGATAAAACCGATCACGACTCCGGTTTCCAAAAAAACGATTACCAGCAGCAAGGTAAGTCCCCCAACCTGGATCAACCGGTCAGTGTGCAGTAAAATGTCGAGAAATGATTCCAGAAATTCCATGGCCAAAAATACCGATTATTTAAGAAACCACTCTTCGGTATTGAATTATTTGTTGGATATGGATTTTTTATTATTTTTAGTCGCAGAAATCAATTGACTGTTAATCATTTAACAATGGAATACAAGATCCTTAAAAACCAATGTGATGCTGGCGTAGCTGTGCTGACTATCAGCAGGCCTGCCGCGCTGAATGCCCTGAATTCGGAGTTCTTTACCGAGTTCAACCTCTATCTCGATCAGCTCGAATCCGATCCGAAGGTGCGGGTACTGGTCATTACCGGAGAAGGAAAATCCTTTGTTGCGGGGGCCGACATTGCCGAGATGGCGGGTATGAATCCCGTTGAGGCATCTGCCTTTTCGGTCAGGGGACAACGTACGTTCGACCGTTTGGGGGAGCTGCCATTTCCCGTTATTGCAGCGGTGAATGGTTACGCCCTGGGCGGCGGATGTGAGCTTGCGATGGCCTGCGATTTCCGTATTGCTTCCGCTGCAGCAAAATTCGGACAACCTGAGCTGAACCTTGGACTCATTCCCGGTTATGCCGGGACACAACGTTTGCCGAGGCTTTCGGGGGTGGGAAATGCCCTCTGGCTCATTCTCACTGCTGAAACCATCACTGCCGACGATGCACTCCGGATCGGACTCGTTCAGAAGGTTTTTACGCCCGAAACCCTGATGGAAGAGACCATGAAGATTGCTTCCCGTATCGCGTCGAATGGATCGCGTGCAGTGAAAATGGCCAAAGAGGTGATACGCAGGGGAACCGGAATGGATTTCAATCATGCACAGGAATACGAAGCAGGTGCGTTTTCTTCCTTATTTGGCGATCCTGCAACCAGAGAGGGGATGAAGGCCTTTCTGGAGAAGAGAAAACCCGCATGGTGATCAGAACAATTTTTAAATTTACCGAAACCAAAAACCATCAGAAATGACTTACGAAGAACGTTTACAACATGTTTCAGTGCTGGGAGCCGCCGGGAAAATGGGCAGCGGAATTTTGCTGCTTACAGCCCTGGAGATGGCCGACATCAGCCTGAAACCGGAGCATAAGGGCAAACCGTTTGTATTGGTTGCCATTGATGTTTCAGATGACGCCCTGGCAGGCCTTATGCGTTATTTGCGGGCCCAGGTGCTCAAGGCAGCCGAAAAAAAGATTGTAGCACTGCGTAAATTCTATGCCGGCCGAAAAGATCTCTCCGACAACGGCGATATCATTCAGCAATATATTTTCGACGTCCTGGCCCTGGTAAGGACCTCCACCAGGATGGAATCGGCTTACGACTCCACGATGGTGTTCGAAGCCATCAAGGAGGATCCGGATCTTAAAGTTAAGATATTCAGTCAGATCCGGAACAATAATCCTAAGGATCCCTGGTTTTTTACCAACACCTCCTCTATTCCCATCACGTGGCTTGATGAAGCGGCAAAACTCGAAGGTCGTATCATTGGATTTCATTTTTATAATCCTCCAGCCGTCCAGAGGCTTGTGGAGGTGATCAGATCGAAGCACACCACGGCGGAGGTGGAGTCATTCGCTATGACCTATGCAAAGAACCTGCGGAAGGTGGTTGTACCATCGAATGATTATGCAGGTTTTATCGGTAACGGCCATTTTATGCGCGATATCCTTCATGCCACCTCTGAAGTGGATAAGCTTGAGAAGGAGACAGGTTTTGCTGCAGCCGTATATGCCCTCAATCGCATCAGTCAGGAAACGCTGATACGCCCGATGGGGATTTTTCAGCTGATCGATTACGTTGGCGTGGATGTATGTTCCTATATCATGTCGGTGATGAATCCATATCTCCCCGGCGAGAACCTTCACAGCCCGCTGCTCGACCGTTTTCTTGAACAGGGTATCAAAGGAGGTCAGTTTGCCGATGGCACGCAGAAGGATGGAATTCTCAAATATGACAAGGGGCGGCCGGTTGCCATTTATGATCCCGGGGAAAAGGCTTATGTCGCAATCGCGGAGATTCAGGCTGCAGCCGATGCCTATCTTGGCGAACTTCCAGCGGCCCCGGCATGGAAATCAGTAGTCGGAGCCAAAGATAAGGAGGCACGATTCACTGAGTATTTCTCAAAGCTGGGAGCCTCCTTCGGAACGGGAGCCCAATTGGCGAAGGCCTATGCGAAACGATCCTGCGAGATCGGTAAGTACCTGGTAACATCGGGAGTGGCGCATAATGAGAATGATGTGAACACGGTTCTTCTGACCGGTTTTTTCCATGCTTATGGACCAATCAATGAATATGTAAAATAATCCCGGCAGCTTCTCCCTCCATGACAGGATGAGATGACCACGGGTAAAACCGAATAATATGAGAAGAAAAGTTTATATGGTAGCTGGCTATAACACCATTTCGATGGGAACCGGCCGGAAAGAGTTCAGTCCGAAAAAGGAACGTCCCGGGCTCGAAGAGTACATACGGGAGGCCGGACAGGCAACTTTGAAAATGATTGGCGGGGCGCAGCATGTGGATGAATGTGTGATCGGGAATTTTGTGGCCAGTCTGTTTAATCGTCAGGCCAACCTAGCGGCCTTCTTTCCTTATATTGACGAAGGTTTACGCTACAAACCAGCCGTCAGGGTTGAAGGAGCATGCGGTACGGGAGGTCTGGCGCTGGTCACCGGGGTAAAGAGCGTTCTGGCTGAAACCGCCGATGTGGTATTGGTCATCGGCTTTGAGATCCAGAATACCGTAAAGGCCATCTACGTGGCCGACTATCTGGCTCCCGCCGGATGGGCGAAGATGAGAAAGGATGGTCATGCATATTTTTTCCCAGGACAGTTCAGCGACCGGGCAGGAGCCTATTTCGAAAAATTTGGAAGGGAGCCAACCCGAAAGGCGCTTGCACGCTGGTACCGCAATGCGGTTGAGAATGCCAGACTTTGTCCAACTGCACAGGAATTCCACAACACCACGGCCGACCTGGAGGCGCAGGCAATGACCGAACCCAATCCTAAAGTGTTCCTCGAACATCTTACTGCGTTCGACTGCTCCAAAGTCTCCGATGGCGCCTCTTCCATCGCGATCATGTCGGAAGAGGGGCTGAAGCGTTGCGGGATCCCAATGTCGGAAGCAGTGGAGGTGGTTGGATTCGGACAGGTGGAAGAGGATATCACCAAACCTCCCATTGATTCCACCCGGCTCACCACCATGCAAAAAGCTGTTGAAACGGCCCTGAAAAACGCCGGGATAGACATTCATCAGGTAGCTACAGCCGAGGTGCACGACTGCTTTACCATTGCCGGCATCATGGCGGTTGAGGCCCTCGGGCTCGCGCCGCATGGTAAGGGAGTGGAATACGTGGCTGCCGGTAAAACAGCCCGTGACGGAGAGTTTCCCATCAACACAACGGGCGGACTCATCGGGTGGGGCCATCCGACAGGGGGCACCGGCGTACATATGGCCGTTACCCTGTGGGAACAGCTCAAGGGAAAAGCCGGCGATGCACAGATCAGGATCCCGGCCGATCGCCCGTACGGTCTCATGGTGAATATGGGAGGCGATGATAAAACCCTGGTTTCGATCATTGTCAGATAATCTTACCAGCCTCTTCAGCATCGATTACCCGATCATTCAGGCCGGGATGATCTGGTGTTCAGGATGGAGGCTGGCTTCGGCCGTCAGCAATGCCGGCGGACTGGGGCTGATCGGCGCCGGATCGATGGATCCGGCATTGCTGGAAAAGCATATCCTGAAGTGCCGGGAAGCCACCCTGAAACCCTTCGGCGTTAATGTTCCGCTGCTTTACAAACATGCAGAGGAGCAACTGAAGACCCTCATAGACCTTGGGGTCAGGATTGTCTTTACCTCCGCCGGCAATCCTGCGAAATACACGAAAATGCTGAAAGAGCATGGCATCACCGTGGTGCATGTGGTGGCATCGGTGAAGTCGGCCCTCAAATGCGAACAGGCCGGGGTGGATGCCATCGTGGCCGAGGGTTTCGAGGCCGGCGGACACAACGGGAAAGAGGAGACCACCACCATGGTCCTGATCCCGCTGGTGAGGGAGGCTGTTTCACTCCCCCTGATCGCCGCCGGAGGCATTGCCACCGGTCGGCAGATGCTGGCAGCCATGATCCTCGGGGCCGACGGAGTGCAGATCGGATCCCGCTTCGCCGCCTCCGAAGAATCTTCCGCGCATCCGGCATTCAAACAAAGGATCGTTGAAACAGGAGAGGGGGATACCATGCTGACCCTTAAAAGAGTTATCCCGGTCCGGCTGATCCGCAACGACTTCTTCCGGCAGGTGCAGTCACTCGAAGAAGCTGGCGCTGCCCCCGAATCCTTACAGGAGCTGCTTGGCAAAGGCCGTGCCCGCAAAGGGATGTTCGAAGGCGACCTGATTGAAGGAGAACTGGAGATCGGGCAGGTATCCGCCCTGATAAGGGAGATAAAGCCTGCCGGGGAGATTGTGAGGGAAATCTTGAGAGAGTGGCGGAATGGCGGAGTGGCGGAGTAGCGGAATGGCGGAGTAGCGGAATGGCGGAGTAGCGGAGTGGCGGAATAGTAGTGTGAGGGTATTTTTCACCTGTTCACGAGTTCATCTGTTCACCTGTTCACTCAATTGCATAAACTTAAACCAAAAATATGAACTTCAATCTCACTGAAGAACAGATCATGATCCGCGATTCGGCGCGGGAGTTTGCCCAAAGGGAATTATTGACCGATGTCCTGGAGCGGGATGCAGGGAGCATCTATCCTGCGCATCATATCAAACGGCTTGCTGAGCTCGGTTTTCTGGGGATGACTGTCGACCCCCGCTGGGGTGGGGGAGGCATGGACAACGTGTCGTATGTTCTTGCCCTCGAAGAGATCAGCAAATGTGATTCGGCAGTAGCCGTGATCATGGCGGTGCACAATTCGCTGAATTGTTACGGGATTGAGCATTACGGATCCGATGAGCAGAAGGAGAAATGGCTTCGTCCGCTGGCTGCCAGTGAAAAGATCGGCGCCTTTCTGCTGTCGGAACCGGAGGCCGGGTCGGATGCCACCAGCCAGCGGACCACCGCTGTGGACATGGGCGACCATTATCTGCTGAATGGGGTAAAGAACTGGATTACCAGCGCCGACAAGGGCTCCATCTACCTGGTGATGGCCCAGACCCATCCCGACCTGAAACACAAGGGGATCAACGCCTTCATTGTTGACCGGCATGCCGCGGGCATTTCGCTGGGACCGCACGAGGATAAGATGGGGATGCGCAGCAGCGATACCCATTCGGTGATGTTCACCGATGTGAAGGTTCCGAAGGAGAACCGGATCGGTGACGACGGTTTCGGATTCCGTTTCGCGATGAAGCTGCTGGAGGGGGGGCGAATCGGGATTGCCGCACAGGCGCTGGGGATCGCCGGCGGGGCTTATGAGCGGGCCCTCCGTTATAGTAAGGAGCGAAAGGCCTTTGGTACGGAGATCATCAACCACCAGGCCATCGCCTTCAAGCTGGCCGACATGGCCACCCGGATCGAAGCTGCCCGCCATCTGGTGTATAAGGCAGCCTGGCTGAAGGACAACCACCTTCCGTATGGCAAGGAGAGCGCCATGGCCAAGCTTTACGCGGCCGACACCGCCATGTGGGTCACCACCGAGGCAGTGCAGATTCACGGAGGGTATGGCTATGTGAAGGAGTACCATGTGGAGCGCCTGATGCGCGAAGCCAAGGTGACCCAGATCTACGAGGGTACCGCTGAGATCCAGCGAGTTGTAATTTCCAGGGCGGTGATGAACGAATGAATCTCAATGAAAATGGATTATTCTTATTCATTCATAATGACAGTAACAATGACAGATTTACCCTTTGAATTATAATTCTTGAATTCAAGAGAATATTTCTGATATGAGCTTGTTGAATAGGTAAAAACTGCAATTTGCTTTTGATCCTTATCCTCTGCAACAGTGACACCATTCTGATTTTTTAAGGTCAAATCAACATCTTCGGTATTTGAATCACCCCAGGCAAAAAAGAGATGGTCTTTCGAACTAAAAAAAAGGTTGTCGATTTGGGTTGATTCTCCTTTATCTAACAATGCTCCATACATACACCATTCTCCAGCGGCATCGTAGAATTTTATATTATTATTAGCATTCCATGCAGTGTAACTGGCAATAATTGCATTTATAAAAGCATCAGTGACATCACTGATGCTAACATAACTTCCTGATTTTGTGAGAACCAGAAGATTGCAGAAACATCCGGGAGTTATAGCACCATGAAGTTTTACCTTGATATTATAATTTGCAGTTTTGGTTGGTTTAAAAAAAACGATTGCATTTTTTGCAGCACTGACATCGTTTATTACTATGCTTCCTGTTTCATCCGTTATTATTATATCAATATCAGTTGCATTGTCATCACCAGCGGCCAAAAGGGCGTATTCAACGCCGGCGTATAAAGGACAGATAAATGTAGTCATATCTCCTTTTCTGATAAAGCCTGCAAGAAAACTTACTATCCCATTTCTGAAATAGTAGTTTTGGATATTGTCTTTCAGCGCAATGAGATTGTCAGCTGACTTAGCCATTTGATAACCAGAAATCCAATTGACCTGTTCATCATATTGAGCGATCCCATTCCAGCTAACAGCCAGGAATATTATACAAATAATAAGGGTTTTCATTTTTGTCTCTGAGAAATTATCGGTTATTTATTCGTTTTACTTCGTGATGACAAAGTTTTTCGTTATTCTTTCATTGTCAATCGTTACGATAAGTTGGTATATACCTGAGGATAAAGCTGGCAATTTAATT
>CAYWHQ010000143.1:0-7213 GCA_964457665.1 uncultured Prolixibacteraceae bacterium
TGGTGCCTGTTCTGGCACTGGCACCCGACATCTTTTACCGTCGATCCTGGAAAGTTCTGCTCCGGTGACAGAGGCTTGCAGGGATTCTTTTGGTAGCCCTGCTCCTGTTACCGATGTCGGCAGGTCTTTACCTGCAGTATTGATGGGAAGGTGTCAGGTTCTTCTTCTGGACCCAGAGTTTCGGGCGGCTGACCGGTGAAAATGTCTGGGATAACAATGCGGGATACTTCTTCCTCTCGCATAACTTTCTCTGGTCGTTTATTCCCTGGACCCTGCTGGCTGTTTATGCCTTCGTTTCACGGCTGATCCTGCCGCCTGCCCTCTCCATCATTGCCTTCGCCTTCCTCATGATGACCTGGTTTTACCCGATTTTGCTGGGGTATCAGAGTGGCGCTGTCATTGCCGGAGAGGTCAGGGAGAGAAATATCCCGGTCGAAAAAGTGACCTTTTACAAGATCTCCGATGCCAATTTCTATCTCTACGCCGATTCCTATACCAAACTGCTGGTCGATCCCGACTCCCTGCAAAAGAAAGTGGAACAATCCGGCAAGTCGTGGGTAATTACCGACGGTTCGGGTATTGGCGATCTTACCGAAAGATTCAGGCCTGCCCGCATCGATACCTTCCAATATTATCCCGTTACCATGCTGACGGCCGAATTTCTGAACCCGGTCACCCGCCCGGGTGTTTTGCAGAACTGGTACCTGGTGGAGTTACAGTAGTAAAGCAACGTTCATAATACCAGGTAGATAAAAAAATTATAAAGAAAATAGATAGTTTTTTTTAGCCTGTACATCTTGACAAATACATTACGGTTGGATTAACTTAGCCTTTTAACTGCAAAACCAACCGTTATGAAAGCAAAAGTTTCCGACCTGAAGAGTGTTTTAAAAACATGGAAAGGTTCCCTGGTGTTTCAGCTTGGTTGCGGATTCCTGATCCTGCTTACCCTGAGTACATGCCGGAAAAAGGATGTCGATTATATACCGGTTAACACCGGACCTGTTTCCGACTCCGTGGTTCCGGATGCGTTTTCCGACCAGCCTTTTTCACTGATGTCGGAATACGAACTGCAAAACCAGCAACCGTTTGCCTCAGCACTTTATTATGATAATTTTTCTGATCTGGGGGATCAGCTGCTCGGAGGATCTCTTCCGTTTTCAAGTATTTTCAAGGCATTGGGCAGTGTCGTCAGCTTTTTTAAACATAAACAGGAGATGGCCGAACTGAATGCCCGTCTGGACCAGTTTCAGGCGGAACTGCAACAGATCATCAGCGAGATCAATGCGCTTTCTGCGCAACTGGCGCTCGATAAAACCCAGATCATGAACCAGATCAACAGTATAAACCAGTTACAATGGGTTACCGACATTCAGACCACTTACGACTCCGGATCCCCCGCAGGGCTGCGCTATTATACTTACTGGGGCAACCAGTACCAGCTGGGACTTTGCGATAGTTTAACCATGGTTTATATGATCCATGGGCCTCAGGGCAATGATTTCATCCAGACCTTCGTAAATAACAACCTTACCAACGGCAAGATGGAAACAGCCATCAACGGACTGTACAATCAGATCATCGGACCGCCGGGCCAGCAATCGACCCTCATGACCTATGCAAACCTCGTCTTACAAACCCTTGGGCACGGGCTCTCCGATTCCACAGCCATCCGGAAGTCATACGAATTGATTGAAAACTATTTCCAGTATATCATCACTTATCAGTTCCAGGCCAGCATCATCAAACTGAATGTGGATAATTACACGGATACCACCGGTATGCTGGCCAAAACCTTCATCCAGAATTCTTTTGCACCGAAAATCCAGCAGGAGATCAAAGTCTTTTTAGATGTCGTCGATTATTTTGCCGCAAATATTACCGAGTACCGTAACCAGTTGCAGTACATGCAGGACATGGCATATGTTGGATCGGGACTGACCCCGGATAATAAGGTGGTCAACATCCTTGCCCGCGCCAGGTTTCTTTGCAATACCTACCTGGATGCGATAAATCAGCCCTATCCTCCCTATTGCGGGTCGATCATTGTTCCGAGGTATTATGGTATGGGCGCCAACCCGATTCCGGCTTTCAACGTTACGATAGCAGATAGGCCCCTTGCCCTTGATGCAGATCAGTTGTTTCCATCCCAGATTCCATACACCTATTGGTCTTACCGCGACAACACTCAATACAATGTCAACTATCAGTACGACAACAACTGGAGGATTTACCGCTTTGCACAGGCCGATGGCTCCTACTATAATTTCAATAGTTATTATCCAATCGGTATTAAAGTGGTCGATCCGGATGCCAATACCCCCTGGTTTCATATCTCCCCAATAACCGGAAGCACGACCATGCGCTGGTATAATCCTTATAATCCTTCCCAGACTTCTCCGACCAAGACGTCGGTATGTACCATGAAGTTCCTCTATTTTTCCTCTTCCTGGAGGTGGGGATTTATGAAGCTTTACTATACCGACCGGAACAACTGCCAGCTCTTCCTGCCCTATTCAGGGGCCGTGCCCATTCCGGGACATACTCCCTATAACAGCTACACCTGCAACTGGGGACTGAATATCGGGTTGTTCCATAGTTCTGCAAACAACCTCGACGATTATACCGCCACATACAGAGATGGTCTTACTCCAACTCCAAACCGTTGCTTTACATTGAACTATCAGCATGGTTTGCCTTCCACCAATAATTCCTGGGTAGTGACCGACATCGTAGGTTATACGGCCAACCTTACCTCGGGTTTACCTTCCGGATGGACAGTAAGCGCGTATGCCGACTGGTATTTTACATACCTGAATAATTATATCCCTTCCAATACCGTTTGTGGTTTTTATCTCGGGACAACGATTTATACCTATTGGAACAGCGACTGTCAGCCGGGTAATGTGGTTCAGCCCGACCAACTGGTAGTGAATCTTCAACAGGTTTCAGCCATGAATACCTGGACTACACTCAGTGGGATGAACGTTCTTACCCTTCAGTCGTTGCCGCAGTCCAATCCTGTTCTGCAGTGGTATTTCGGATGTCCGAAGCCATCCAGCAACATCAATGTAAACCAGTCGTTCGATATAAAGATGCAGTACATTTTCAACGGTCTGATCCCCATCGACCATCTGGATATGAAGTAACGTCACAAAGGGGTTAATCGGTCACCCCACTGATTAAGATTTTTCCGGTGCGTATTATTCTTTCCTGCTGGAATCTGACCAGATAGATGCCATCGGGCAGTGAAGGCAGAGTGATCTCGATCACCGTGCTTTCATGTAAAATCTGACCACTTGTATGGTAAACTTTTTTACTGGAAAAATCAAAGATGTCGATCTCCCAGCTTCCGGTCATGGAGTTTGTTGGCAGAAAAAGTTGACGGCGGCATGGATTAGGGTAAATGATAAGCCGGGAGGAAGGGAGGGGCGGCACCCCTGTCACTACCACCTGAATATGGTTCGAGGTATCCGAATAGCATCCGTTCAGGCTGATGATGGCAAAATAATCGCCATTCTCGGTAGCAATGTATGTTTGGCTGGTGGCACCCGGGACAGGTAAACCGTCGCGATACCATTGGTTTCCGATGGCTACGCTGCTGATCAGTTTATCATAATCCTGTGTGATGACGGGCGTCGGCACAGGACTTACATGCAGCGGATGCGGTGGCGACAGTGGTCCGGTACCGCAGCCATTCAGTCCCGAAACGGTTATGTTGCCGGAGGAGGCAATTTTGGAGAAGCTCACGGTGACGACACGTGTTCCGGCTCCGCTTGTTATGGTGGCGCCGGTTGGGAAATTCCAGTTATAGCTTGTGGCATTGGTAACTGAATCGGTTGAGAAGACCCACGCTGTTCCGCCGCAAACCGAGTCGGGACCGTTGATGACTCCGGCAGGACCCGGACTGATCTGCACATTTATTGTAAGTATGGCAGGTGATTGGGCGGCACAGCCGTTGGTGTTGGTATAATTAACACTGATCCATTGGCTTCCGCTTCCGATCCATGAAACCTGGATCTGGTTGGTGGATCCGCCCGAAAGGATCATTCCTCCGGAGGATATATCCCAGTCGTATCCGCTCATTCCGGCCTGTGTGGTATAGGTGTTGTTGCCGCTGTTCAGGCAGGGATAGGTGTTTCCCGAGATGGTGGGCACAGGCTGGGGATGGACGGTCACGTTTTTGACGGTTGGTGTGGCAGCTGTGCAGCCGGTGGCGTTGGTATAGCTGACCGATACGGTTTGTGCCCCGGTGTTGTTCCAGGTTACCGTGATGGAAGAGGTGCCGGCTCCGGAGGTGATGGTCCCGCCCCACGAGACATTCCAGTAGTAGTCGCTCATTCCTGATTCGGTGGTGTAGACCGAATTGCCGGAACCCTGACAGGCGCTGGCGGGTCCGGAGATGGCCGGTACCGGCAGCGGGCTTACTGTTACGCTGTAACTGGCGGGAGAAGCTGCACTGCAACCATTGGAGTTGGTGTAGGTTACAGTGACTGTTTTTGTTCCCGATGTACTCCAGGTGACCTGTATCGAATTCGTTCCCTGGCCTGTTGTGATGGAGCCGCCGGCAGATACGGTCCAGGTGTAACCGGTCATACCTGGTTCGGTGGTGTAGGTGTTGTTGGCAGAGTTGATACAGGCAGAGGCAGGGCCGGAAATAGCCGGTACAGGTAAGGGATGGACCAGCACGGGAAGGGTAGTGGCAGATGCCGCGGCACAGCCGGATGAGTTTGTATAGTTTACGCTGACCGTCTGGTTTCCTGATTCATTCCATGTTACCGTACAGGTGCTGGAACCGGTTGTGCCGCCGGCTGTGATTGAGCCACCCGCCGATACACTCCACTGGTAGCTGGTCATTCCCGTCTGGGTAGTGTAAACATTGCCCTGCGTGTTTTTGCAAAGGGTGTCAGGCCCCGACAGGGTAACGGTCGGTTGGGGATTCACTGTAACGGCATAGCTTGTTGCCGTGAGTGCGTTGCAACCCGATGCATTTGCATAATTGACCGTCACGGTTTTGGCGCCGGAGGTGGTCCAGCTTACCGTGATGGAATTGGTTCCGCTTCCGGCGGTTATGGTTCCGCCCGATGAGACGGTCCACTGGTAATTCGACATCCCCGATTCCGTGGTATAGACACTGCCGGTGGTTCCTGCGCATACGGAGGCCGGACCGGCAATGGTCGGGGTCGGACGGGGATTCACCTGTACGTTTGCTACGCCGGGAGTGGCGGCAGTGCAGCCGTTGGATGAGGTATAGACAACACTCACTGTTTTGGCTCCTGTGGTAAGCCAGGTGACCGTGATGGAGCTGGTGCCGTACCCCCCGGTGATATTCCCGCCGGTGGAGATCGTCCACTGGTAGTTGGTCATCCCTGCCTGGGTCGTGTAAACATTGCCGGATGAATTGGCGCATACCTCGGCAGGACCGCTTACGGTAGGTTGCGGGAGAGGATGGACAGTTACGTTTTTAACTCCGGGGGTTCCAGAGGTGCAGCCATTGCTGTTGGTATAGCTGACACTTACGGTCTGGGAGCCGGCGGTGCTCCAGGTCACCGTACAGGTGTTGGATGTTGAGGTGCCTCCCGCCGTGATGGTTCCGCCGGATGATACGATCCACTGATAATTTGTCATACCCGTTTGCGTGGTGTAAACATTGCCGGTGCTTCCGGCACATGCGCTGATATTCCCCGAAATGGTCGGGGTGGGGTTGGTGTTCACGGTCACATTCATCGATGCGGGAGTGGCTGCGCTGCAACCTGCCGCGTTGGCATAGTTCACGCTCACCGTCTGGGCCCCGGAACTATTCCAGGTAACGGTGATGAAGCTGGTTCCCTGGCCTGATACGATGGTGCCACCTGACGAGACCGTCCAATTATAATTACTCATACCGTTCTGGGTGGTGTAGGTGTGTCCGGTAGTATTGGCGCATGCAGTGGCAGGACCCGAAATGGTCGGGGTGGGTCTCAGACTCACCGTCACCGGGAGCGTGGAGGCCTGCCCGGCTCCGCAGCTATTGGTTCCCGCCACCGAAATGGTTCCCGTCGACCCACCTGCCACGTTCACTGTTATATTGGGCGAATTGTTTCCTGAGGTGATCGTGAATCCCGGTGGAAGGGTCCAGGTATAACCGGTGGCGCCGGTCACCGGATTGATGGAATAGGTTATCCCATTGGAAGGGTCGCAAACCGTGGAGGTTCCGGTAATGGGGCCGGCAGCCGACGGGAGGATGCAACCGTTGAAGACGATTTTTGTATTGGAGGCAGGGATGGTCGAAAGACTGTTTTGAGGGGTGGCGCCGAACGATGCGCTGTTTGGGGTCTGCTGTGTTAGCAACTGCGTATTGGCCGGGGGTGTCGACATGGTGGCGGCATTGATCCCGCAGGTATAACTCAGGCTGGCAGATGCGCCCGACATCGATCCGTAGATGAACTCAATGTCGCTGTCGGATTCGTATAACCTGATCTGGAATGTCACCCTCTCCGCGAAAGCTGATGGGAAGGTCATATTATTCCACTCCACAATGAAAACCTTGTTACCCGATGAACCAGTGCTCTGGTATTTGATCGCGTCGTTGAGGGAACCACCCCAGGGTACCATCAGATCCTCATAGAAAGGGGCGAGGGCGAGCAGCGTTCCGTCAGGTTCCGGGACAGAGAAGTAGCTGTTGTCGTAACCATAGGGATAACTGCCATAACCTTGTGCACTGCTGGAGGAGAAATCGATAAAACCATTCGTCGATATACTCACCGTATTGTAGAGATTGCCCAGGTAATTGAAGCTGAACCCCAGCGAAACAGGATCGCTCCGGTTATTATCGGTGTTCCCGCCCGCTCTCCACGACGAAACCGATGTTCCCGAAGTAGCAATGGAACTGAAGGAGATACCGGTCTGCCTCGTCACGGTGTACACATTCACCCCCTGCGAGAAAAGCCACTCTGCACTAAATAAGGTAAGAACGGCTATAATGACGATCCTTTTCATACGACATAATTATGGAATTTACAAAGGTACCCTTAACCCGGAAGGCTGTCAAGGAATATCACCGGATACTTTTCACATACTATCAACAAAAAATCCCGCCGCAGCGGGATTTTTTGGCGCAGGGCGCAGGGCACAGGGCTCAGGGCTCAGGGCTCAGGGCTCAGGGCTCAGGGCACAGAAAAACTCATCCACTCCGCCACTCCGCCACTCCGCTATTCCGCCACTCCGCCACTCC
>CAYWHQ010000144.1:0-7205 GCA_964457665.1 uncultured Prolixibacteraceae bacterium
TTAAATCATATAGAAAACCTCAATGAATAAAATTCTTATTGTTGACGACCATCCGGAGAACATCCAGCTTTTATCGAAAATGCTGGAGTCCGCTTTCCCGGAGATAAGGCTTTATCAGGCAACAGAAGTTAATACGGCCCTCGGCCTGACGAACCGCATCAGTTTCGATCTTATCATCTCCGACTGGGACATGCCCGGAAAGACTGGTATCGATTTGGTTGTCAGTGTGAAGGGAGACCCTGCAAACCGGCATATTCCCATAATCATCGTAACGGCCATCATGCTCACGGCCCACGACCTTGAGGTTGCGCTCGAGGCCGGCGCCCACGATTACATCAGAAACCCGGTCGATCCCCTGGAACTGAAGGCACGCGTTCATGCAGCCCTGACCCTCTCGAAATGCCACCTGGAAGAGATACGCGAGAAAAATGTTCAGCTCATGGAAAAAACATTGATCCATGTCAGGAACAATGAATTCGACATTAAAATGTCCAGGGACCTCACGAGGCTTTTATCCCTGTGTAGAGAGAACAAAGAGTTGTCGGAGGCACTGAAGTCCAAAGTGGATGAACTGGAACAGAAAGTACGGGAGGATAGCTGGAAAAACTTCGAGGTGGCCTTTCTCAGTATCCACACCTCATTCATAAAAAACCTGCTCGGCAAGTATCCAGATCTCACAAAAGGAGAACTCCGGCTCTGCATTCTGCTGAAACTCGGGATGAACACCAAAGACATTGCCTCTATGCTTTACCTGAGTCCCGACAGCCTGAAGGTGTCGCGCAGCCGGCTGCGCGGTAAACTTGGAATGAATGAAGAAGACAGTTTTCATGTGATTCTTTCTGAGTTTTAGGTATCATCCCCCGTTAACATACTGCTAACTTCTGCCCTGTTGCAGATAACTTTTTAAATCATAATTCCAAATTCGCATTTCAATTGAAGCGGAGTGGCGGAATGGCGGAGTGGCGGAGTGGTGGAAGGGTGCACCTTTCGGGACACCTTCTTTTGTTTCACGGGATAAGTTATCTTTGCCAAAAAAAAGGTCTCCGTGACTATTAATCAGCAATCCGTAATTTTTCATTCGTAACCCCCTTCAACAATGGAACGCGCCTCCGGTATTCTCCTTCACCCGACTTCACTTCCCGGACCCTATGGTATCGGAACGATTGGTAAAGCTGCCAGGGAGTTCATCGATTTCCTGGTAAAAGCCAAACAACAATACTGGCAGATTCTGCCCCTCGGGCCCACCGGTTTTGCCGACTCGCCTTATCAGTGCTATTCGGCCTTTGCCGGGAACCCGAACCTGATCGACTTCGATTTGCTCATAACCGAAGGGCTTCTCAGCCAGGCAGATCTTGCAGCGTTTCCCGATACGGGAGATGGACCAGTTCAGTTTGATCTGGTCCAGAATGCACGCAAACCATTACTGGTAAAAGCTTTTAGGACTTTCAACGAAACGGCTGACCAGTTATCCAGAACCCGCTACAGAAACTTCATCAAGGAGGAATACCGCTGGTTGAATGATTACGCTCTTTTTCGGGCCATCAAGGACCACTTTAACGGCTTGCCATGGTACCAGTGGGAAGAAAAAGCAAGAAAAAGGGATCCTGAAACCATCCGGCAGTTACAGTCGGACCTCCACGACCAGATCGAATTCTACAAGTTTACCCAGCACCTGTTTTTCCGGCAGTGGAATCAGATAAGAAATTACGCACGGAAGAAGAAGATCAGCATCATCGGCGACATACCTTTATACATCTCGCTCGACAGCTCCGACGCGTGGGCCAATCCCGGTCTTTTCGAATTTGACGAAGAGGGGCTCCCCATCCGGGTCGGGGGTGTGCCACCCGACTACTTCAGTGAGACCGGTCAGTTATGGGGCAATCCGCTTTACCGCTGGACCGTTAATAAAAAAGAGGTCTATGATTGGTGGGTTGACCGCATCCGTACCAACCTTGCCATGGCCGACATCATCCGCATCGATCATTTCCGGGGGTTTGCCGCTTACTGGGCCGTTCCCTACAGCGAGAAAACCGCCATCAACGGGAAGTGGATACCGGGGCCGGGCAAAGAGTTTTTTGACGTCATGAAGCAGGAAATCGGAGCTTTACCTATCATCGCCGAGGATCTTGGGGTGATCACTCCCGACGTCGAGGAGCTTCGCGACGGATTCGCCTTCCCGGGGATGAAGATCCTGCAGTTTGCTTTCGACTCGGCCGAGGCCAACGACTATCTTCCGCACAACTATACCCGTAACTACATCGTGTATACCGGTACGCACGACAACGATACAGTGAAGGGCTGGTTTGAAAAGGCCTCGTCAGCAGATAAAAAAATGGCGCTTCAATATATGAACACCAAGGGGCAGGAGATACACTGGGACTTTATACGTCTGGCCTGGTCATCGGTAGCCGATACTGCCATCGTACCCATGCAGGATCTGCTGGGGCTGGATACCACAGGTCGTATGAACCTGCCCGGAACTACTGTGAATAACTGGTTGTGGAGGGCTAATGCCCATGATTTCACACCAATGCTGGCAGAAAAGCTGGCTGAAATAACCCTGCTGTTTGGAAGAGCAAAGAAATTAAAAATTAAAAATTAAAAATTACGAATGCTTTTTAAGTTTATCGTCCTGGATTTTATGACAATATTTGAATCACTATGAAGTCAGAGAATATTATCAGGGATAAGAGTTATCAGTTTGCAATAAGCATTATCAAACTTTACAAACTTCTTGCAGAGGAGAAAAAGGAATTCGTAATATCAAAACAGGTTTTAAAAAGTGGAACTTCCATTGGCGCCAATGTCGAGGAAGCTTTAGGTGCACAGTCAAGGCCTGATTTTCAGCACAAATTAGCGATTGCTTATAAAGAAGCCCGGGAGACTCATTATTGGATAAGGTTGCTAAGAGATTCAACCTACATAGATTCCAATGTGGCATCCTCTTTCCTTAAAGACATCGAAGATATTTTGAAAATAGTTGCAAAAATCCAATTAACCCTTAAAACCAATCCGAAGCAGAGGTAATTTTTAATTTTTAATTTTTAATTATGAAAGCATTGCTATTCATGCTCTTCCTGCCGTTCTCCATAGTTGGGCAGAACGCACCTGAACCAAGGGTTGAACCTCCTTTCTGGTGGACGGGATTCAAAAATACGCAACTACAGCTCCTGATTTATTACCCTGAGATCGGATCGTGTGAATGCACGCTAAAAGAGAACAGGGCCGGAGAGGTCAGGCTCATGCGGACCGAAACGGTGGAGAGTCCCAACTATCTGTTCGTGACTCTTGATCTTTCGGGGGCGACAACCGGAACCTTTGAGATGGTATTTAAAAAGGAGGGGAAGATCCTTCTGAAGGTGCCTTATGAATTAAAGCAACGAGAATCCGGTTCGGCATCGCGTAAAGGTTTCGACGCCTCTGATGTTATCTACCTCCTTATGCCCGACCGTTTTGCCAACGGGGATACCACGAACGACAATCCTTTGTGGGCGCTGGAGAAAACAAACAGATCCAATCCCGATGGTCGCCACGGAGGAGACATTAAAGGGATACTGCAAAACCTGGATTATTTCAGCACCCTTGGTGTCACTGCCTTGTGGATCAACCCCTGGCTGGAGAACAACCAGGCCAGGTACTCTTACCATGGCTATTCCACCACAAATTATTACCTCACCGACCCGCGACTGGGAACCAATGAGGATATCCGGACACTTTCGGCCGGCCTGAAGAAACGGGGGATCAAACTGATTATGGACCAGGTGTTTAACCACTGCGGAAGCGGACACTGGTGGATGAAGGACCTTCCGATGAACGACTGGCTGAATCAGTGGCCGGAATTCACCCGTTCCAATTATCGCGGCGGCTCCGTCAGCGACCCTTATGTATCGGCTTACGACAGCGCCAGATATGTCAGGGGTTGGTTCGATGTAACGATGCCCGACCTGAATCAGCATAACCGGTTTCTGAAGACCTACCTGATCCAGCAAAGCATATGGTGGATTGAGTTTGCCGGACTCGACGGGATCCGGCAGGATACCCACCCCTATCCTTTCAAAGACATGATGGCCGACTGGGGGAAGGCCGTGCAGACCGAATATCCCGGTTTCAATATCGTCGGGGAGGTTTGGGTGAACTACCCATCGACCGTAGCCTACTGGCAACAGGGTAATCATAATCACGACGGATATAACTCCTGGCTGCCCTCAGTCTTCGATTTTCCGATGCAGGACGCTTTGCTCAAGGCTTTCAGTGAGAAGGAATCCTGGAACACGGGCATCCTCAGACTTTACGAGATCCTTTCGCAGGATTTTGTCTTTCCGGATCCATCCAATATCGTGACTTTTGCCGATAACCACGACGTTAACCGCTTCCTCGACACGCAGCAGGATGACATACGAAAACTTAAGATGGCCGTGGCCTTCCTGCTGACAACACGCGGAATCCCTCAGTTATATTACGGAACAGAGATTCTGATGACCACCGGCGAGGACGAAGGACACGGGACTATACGCCGCGACTTCCCCGGCGGATGGCCCGGCGACACAGTGAATGCCTTTCTAAGAAGTAACCTCTCCTCTTCACAGTCGGACATGCTGCACTTCACAACCACCCTCCTGCAATGGAGAAAGACCAGCAAAGCGGTCTGTCGGGGTACCCTTACCCACTTCATTCCGGAGGATGGCGTCTATGTATATTTCCGCCAGTATGAAAATGAGACGGTGATGGTTGTCATGAACAACAACGAAACCGAAAAAAGCGTTCAAACCGACCGGTACAGCGAGTTCCTGAGGATGTTCCGCACCGGAAAGGAGATCATCTCCGGGGAGGCCATTGATGATCTTTCATCGCTGGCGCTGCCGGGAAAGTCGGTGAAGATCATTGAACTGAGATAGTACCGACATTCACGCCGGGTCATCTTTTCTCCGCTGCTATCATCGCCATTCCGTACTGAACAAAACGATCATTTCGGGCCAGTTGTTTAAACAAAAAACTGCGGATCTCCTGCAGCATATCCGATTCGTGATTGCCATAAAGGAAATGATGATAAAGCAATGCCTCCCTGTACAGATAGTCGGCCATAACAGCCGGGTCGATCTCACGGTTGTTGAATGGCTCCTCCTTCACTGCCCGGATTTGAAAACCTGCTGATTCCAGGATGGAGGGCATTATGGAACTCAGTCGGATCTCCGTGTTATGCCGGGCGCAAAAGGTATCCACCAGTTGCCGGAACAGGGTGAAGGATTCATCGGGTGGGTCGCACCGCGTAAAATCCTTGTCAAGATCAAAAATCCACAATGCCGTTCCCGGTCTGGCGGCAGAAAGGATGTCGGGCAATGCACGCCCTGTATCGTGAAGGTGCAGTACGAAATACCGCATCAAGATCCCATCCACCGCGCCGAGAAACTTTATCACCCGTTCATCCCGGGCATCGGCCAGCATGAAATCGGCGTTGATGATCCCGTGTGATGTAGCGGCATCGATCATCACTGCCTCATCATCCACTCCGGTGAAACGAATCGCGGGGTGGGCGGCGGCCAGCTTCATCAGAAATTTTGCATTGCCGGTTCCTATATCAGCCACCCTTCTGCATTGCTCCAGCCCATGATTCATCAGGAACATGTGATGCCGCTCAAATGAGAGCTCCACCTGCATGGAGAGCTGATCAGCAACCATTTTTCCGAATTCAATCCACGGATCAGGGGAGGCATGTTGTTTATCTGGCATGACAGTGTATGGTTTTTTTAGGGTGTAAAACTACATAAATAGTCTGAAACATGACCCGATTATCATTGTATTGATACCATCCGGTTTATTTGTATTTTTACCGGTCAGCAGATCGTTGCCGATGTAACATCATTCATGTTTATCAATTGATTCATGACCATGCGCTCTCTTCAGAAAAACCTGACCAACCCGTTTTATTTGATCCTGGGCCTGCCCAGCACTGCCATGGGATTCGCCCTGTCGATCCAGATCGCCGTTCTGAGCTGGATCCTTCGTACAAAATATAACCTCGATATCCACGAGATCGGGATCGTCTGGGCCGCCGGGCCCATCGCCGGGATACTGGGGCAACCCATCATCGGGCTGATCAGCGACAAGGTCTGGTTCTGGGGCGGAAGGCGCAGGCCCTTCATCATCCTCGGGGGAATCCTTGCCGCCCTGATGATCCTGGCTCTGCCCAACATCGGCTGGATCAACGAGACTTTCGGGATCGGCAGTCTTTTGGCCGTGGCCATCACCGTGGCGCTGACCCTCGACCTGTCGATCAACATCAGCTTCAACCCCACCCGTTCCATCATCGCCGACGTAACCCCCGACGGACCACCCCGAACCAAAGGCTATACCTGTATGCAGTCGGTATCGAACCTCTTCGGCAGCGGAGCCTACCTCATGGGTGCCCTCATCGGTAACTACTTCCTGATCTACGCCGGGGTGGCCATCGTATTCCTCTTCTCCGTCGTCCCGTTGTTCTTCATCGAAGAGCCCCGGGAACTGGCCCGGACGGATGAAAGCAAGGGCGAGGCTGCCACAAGGACGCAATGGACGGAGCTCTTCAAGCTTTACTTCGCCCATGGTTTCTCCTGGCTGGGGATCCAGACCATGTTCGTCTATATCTTCGCCTTTCTCGAACAGAAGATGACCGTGATGCAGCAGGCCGATGAAGCGGCACGAAGTGCAAGCCTGGGAGAGATGATCGGCTGGTCGTTCTTCATCCTGAACGCGGTGGGGGCCATCTGGCCGGCCTTCATGCTGGAACCGATGAGCAAGAAGATCGGCCGGGTGAAGACCCATGTGATCATGGTGGCCCTTATGAGCCTGGGATACTTCGGCATCGTCTTCCTGGCCACCACCCCCTTCATGCTCTATACCATGATGTGCATCCTGACCTTCGGATGGGCCGCCGTGGTGAGCCTTCCCTTCGCCATCATGTCGGAAAAGGTCGACAAGAGCCGGATGGGCTTCTTCATGGGGATCTTCAACCTGTCGGTGGTGCTTCCCCAGCTTGTGGCCAGCTTTGTCATCGGGCTTGTCATCAGCCAGGCCGCAGACAAAAGCATTGTTTTCGTGATCAGCGGCATCTCGCTGGCCATCTCGGCGCTGCTGTGGATCTTTGTGAGGGAGAAGAGCAGATAGGATTCACTCCACCACAAACTTCTCCGAAGCCACCACCTCGTTCATGAACACGATCCGGGCTACAT
>CAYWHQ010000145.1:0-7198 GCA_964457665.1 uncultured Prolixibacteraceae bacterium
AAAGATCATATGCTCGTTTCCCCGCACGGTGATCTCAGTGGTGTTTCCCGAGCTATACCGGAATGGAGAGATCGGGCTGGAGCTGGTGCCGCAGGGCACCCTGGCCGAACGGATCAGGGCAGCCGGGGCTGGTATTCCTGCCTTCTATACCCCGGCATCGGTCAATACCCCTTTGGCTGAAGGAAAGGAGACCCGCGTTTTCAACGAAAAGACCTATGTGCTTGAGCAGGCCATCGCAGCCGACTTTGCCCTGGTGAAGGGGCAGGCGGCTGACCGTTATGGCAACCTGGTATATAACAAAACGGCCCGCAACTTCGGGCCGGTCATGTGCATGGCGGCGAAGATCGCCATTGTTCAGGTAAGGAAGATCGTGGAACCCGGTACGCTCGATCCCGAGTGCATCGTCACCCCGGGCATCTTCGTGCAACGGGTGGTGCATGTCGCCAATCCTGCCGACGAATCGGTTCTTGTGGCTGAAAAAAGGAGGTACCCGTGGAGCTGAATGATAAACAAGGCTGGAGTGTCAGCGAGATGGTAAGCAGGGTTGCCGCGGATATTCCCGATGGATCCTATGTCAACCTCGGTATCGGAATCCCCGAGATGGTTTCGGGTTTCATCCCGGAAGGGCGTGAGGTGATCTATCATACGGAGAACGGTCTCCTTGGAATGGGGAAGGCCGCTGAGAAGGGGCAGGAGGACTATGAACTCGTCAACGCCGGAAAGAAATATGTGACCGCCATTCCCGGGGCGGCTTATTTTCACCATGCCGACAGCTTTGCCATGATACGCGGAGGGCACATCGACATCTGCGTGCTGGGCGCCTATCAGGTGTCGGAGGAGGGCGATCTGGCCAACTGGTCGACCGGCGACCCGATGGATGTTCCTGCCGTGGGAGGCGCCATGGACCTGGTGGCCGGCGTCAAAACAGTTTTCGTTATCATGCAGCACCAGACCAAAAACGGCGGGCCGAAAATCGTTAAGAACTGCACCTATCCGCTTACCGGTAAAAATGTGGTCAGCCGGATCTATACCAACCTTGCCGTGATGGATGTGATCAATAAAAAGCTGTACGTAAGGGAAATAGCTCCAGGAATCACCTTTGGCGACCTGCAGGAGGCGACCGGGGCCAGGTTGAATGACAATTCTAAGGAGTGACAGATGAAGAAGACAAGCGAAGAGATTTATAAAGCGGCCTGTGAAGTGCTTCCCGGAGGGATCAGCAGGAATACGGTTTACCGGAAACCCTTTCCGCAGTATGCCGAGACAGCCGCGGGTTGTTACATCACCGATATCGAGGGAACCAGAAGGGTGGATTTCGCCAACAACATGGCGGCGCTGATACATGGTCATGCCTTCCCCCCTGTGGTGGAGGCGGTTACGGAACAGCTGAGGCGGGGAACCGCCTATACCCTCGCCTCGGAGATAGAGGTACGCTATGCCGGGGCGCTGACCGGTCGCAGCAAAGGTTTTGAGAAGATCCGCTTCGTCAATTCAGGCACCGAGGCGGTGATGGCCATGATCAAGGCCTCCAGGGCTTTTACCGGCCGCCCGAAGATTACCAAGGCTGAAGGGACCTACCATGGTACCTACGACTTTGCCGAGGTGAGCCAGACCTCCAACCCGTCGAACTGGGGTCCGGAGGATCGTCCCAGCAGCGTACCCCTGGTTTACGGAACACCTGTGGGGGTGCTGGAGGATGTGGTAATATTTCCGTTCAACGACATCGACAGGACCCTGGCCATTCTCGACAGGCATGCGGAAGAGATCGCCTGTGTGATCATTGACCCGGTACCGCACCGGGTTGGCCTGATGGAAGCCGGTTCCGCGTATATTGAGGCCTTGTATGACTGGACCCGTCGCAAGGGGGCGCTCCTGGTGTTCGATGAGGTGGTGACCTTCCGGGTTGGTTATGGCGGGACGCAGGAGAAGTACCCTGTCACGCCCGACCTGACCGCGCTGGGAAAGATCATCGGCGGCGGATTCCCGGTGGGGGCTGTGACCGGCAGATCCGATGTCATGCAGGTATTCGATCCGCGGGAGCCGAACCTCCGTTTTCCGCATTCCGGCACCTTCTCGGCCAATCCGGTCACCATGACAGCGGGATATATTGCCATGCACCATTACGACCGGGAGGCGGTGGAGCGGCTCAATGCCCTCGCCGCGGCAGCCATCCGGCAGATCGGGGAGGCGATCCGCCTGGCGGATGTACCGGTGTCGGTCACCGGCGCCGGATCGATGTTCCGGATGCACCTGCGATCAGCGCCTCCGCGCACCTATCGTGAAGCCTATCAGACGAAAGAGGTTGCCGCCGTGGTCAACGAACTGATCGACCATATGTATTATCAGGAAAAGATACTGATGATCAATACCTTTGCCTGCATGTTATCGACAGTGATGCAACAGGAGGAGGTGGACCGTCTCAGCGACAGCCTGCTGAATACCTTCCGGGTCTTGAGGGATAAAATCATGAAATTACAATCTTTATGAGGAAGGAAGTATTCCTTTGCGATGCGGTAAGGACAGCCGCAGGCAGGTATGGCGGCGCCCTGTCGCAGGTGCGGACCGACGATCTGGCCGCCATTCCGCTCAGGTCGCTGATGGAGAGAAATCCTGGCCTTGATCCGGGCCGCGTGGATGACGTGGTACTGGGGTGCGCCAACCAGGCAGGCGAGGACAACCGCAATGTTGCCCGTATGGCCCTCTTGCTGGCAGGTCTCCCTCAGACCGTTCCCGGTGTTACCGTAAACCGTTTGTGCGGTTCAGGCATGGAGGCAGCCGGGCAGGCCGCAAGGGCTATCCGGTCGAGGGAGGCAGACCTGGTGGTAGCGGGAGGCGTCGAAAGCATGTCGCGCGCCCCGTTCGTCATGGCCAAGGCTACGGAAGCCTTCCAGCGCGCTGCAGCCATCTATGACACCACGATTGGCTGGCGGTTCGTCAACAGCGAGATGGAGCGGCTCTACGGTACCGACTCCATGATTCAGACAGCCGAGAATCTGGCCGCGATGTTTGGGATCAGTCGCGAAGAGCAGGATATATTTGCCTTTCACAGCCAGAGGAAGGCAGCGGAAGCCATGGCAGCCGGCCTGCACCGCCGGGAGATCTGCCCGGTGACCATCCCTGTCCGGAAAGGTGATGCGGTGGTGGTTGACATCGACGAACACCCACGCCTCACCCCGGTGGAAAAGCTGGCAGCGCTCCGGCCGGTCACCGGTAAGGAGGGTACGGTAACGGCCGGGAATTCATCCGGCGTCAACGACGGGGCCGCGGCGCTGCTGATCGCCTCCGAAGCGGCTGTCAGTCAGCATAACCTCACCCCCCTGGCACGGATACTTGGTATGCAGGTGGCCGGTGTACCTCCACGCATCATGGGCATCGGACCCGTACCGGCCACGCAACAACTCCTCCGTCGCCTTGACCTGACCCTCGCCGACATGGGCGTGATAGAACTTAACGAAGCCTTTGCAGCCCAGGCCCTGGCCTGCATCAGGGAGCTGGGGCTCCGGAGCGACGACGGGCGCATAAACCGGTGGGGCGGGGCCATTGCCCTCGGACATCCCCTCGGCATGTCGGGCGCCCGGCTCATTACCACCGCCATGTACCAGCTGCACCAAACCGGATCCAGGTACGCCCTCTGCACCATGTGCATCGGCGTAGGACAAGGGATTGCAGTGGTGCTCGAACGATGCGCCTGAGTTACGGCCTCATCATCTTTCCCCTCGCCATCAGGTAACGGATCCCGAAGGCGTGATCCAAAACCAGGATGTCGGCATCCATCCCCTCCCGGATAAATCCTTTGCCCTTTAGCTTCAGGATCGCGGCGGGATTGGAAGTGGCCACCATCAGGGCTGTTTCCAGCGGGATTTTCTCATCCTGAACCGATTCTTTGATCTCCCGGAGGATGGAGGAGGGGAGCCCCATGTCGATGCGAACCAGGTTGCCCTCCGTATCGAACGTGGGAAGCGACCCGCAGCCGTCGGAGGTGAAGGTGATGTGCCCTGCAGGGACTCCCGCTTCCAGCAACTGCTTCAGGGCCCGCGAAGGTTTTATCTCAGCTTCTGGATCGTAGGGATACGAGCTGGTGGTGATGTCGACATATCCCTTCCTGCCATATTCTTTCGCCTCTTCAAAGATCCAGGGGTTCCGGTTGCAGTGGGTGGGGATGAACTGACGGTATCCCATCATGGTTTTCTCCACGACCTCATGGAGCGGCCGGAAGGGATCTTTTGCGTCGCCCATGTGGATGTTGACAATCCCTGCTTTGCCGCCGATCATCCCCGCGACCCTGGCCTGGGCGGTGATGCGCGCCAGCTCGTGGAAGGAGGGAATGGAGGAGCGGTGGTCACTGATGGCTACCTCACCCACGCCGATGATCTCCTCGAAGAGGGCGATATCTTTGGCCACGTCGCCGGTGATGGTGGGCGTGGGAACCTGATAGGCGCCGGTGTACATCCAGGCCGAAACTCCTTGTGCACGCAATGCCTTCACCTTCATCAGCACACTCTCCACCGTCCGGGTGATGCCGTCGGTTCCCAGGCAGCCGACCACCGTGGTGACCCCGCCTTCCAGCATCTGTTCAAGCTGCAGCTCCGGCATACGGGAGGAGGGGCCTCCTTCCCCGCCTCCGCCGGTCACATGGACATGGCTGTCGATCAGTCCGGGCACGAGCCGGAGGCCAGCGCAGTCGATGACTTCGGTATCAGCGCCCGGTGGGGGATCCAGTTTTTTTCCGATCGCCAGGATAACGTTTCCGCCGGTAAGTACGTCCAGGGTTCCTTCGGGAGCTGGACTGTAAACGGTTGCATTTTTAAATAGGGTCAGCATAGGTTGGAGATATGGACAAAGTTGATAAAAAATCATGACTGCTCCTCTGTGAGCAATGTTTTTTTTATTTTCGCCATTACATTAATGCCGGCCGCAGGATGAACAGGATCTCCAATGAACATTTAAAACGCCTTTTAATCCTTACCTCAATCATTTTTTCGCTGCTGGGTGCCAGCGCCCAGCCCGGGCGTATGCTGCTCGTGGGCGGCGGTTCCGAGAAAAACGGTCCGTTGAGCTGGAGCACACCGGCCTACCGCTGGGCGGCAGAGGGGAAAAAAGTGGCCATCATCGGCACCTCGACCGGTACACTGGCAGGATACTTCACCTCCCAGTGCGGCGCCGCCAGGGCAAAGGAGTTTGCCATCGCCTCCCGCGACAGCGCCGACAGCCAGGCTACCTATGATACGCTGATATCCTACGACATGATCTTCTTCCGCGGGGGCGACCAGTACGACTATTACCGGTACTACAAGGATACCCGCCTGCTGGAGGCAGTTGGCCATGTGTATGCCAGCGGTGGTACCATCGGCGGCACCTCCGCCGGAATGCATATCCTGTCGGGCGTGGTTTTTACGGCGAAATATGGCTCGGCCTACCCCGACGAATGTATCGAAAATCCGGATAACCATTATGTTACCCTGGCCGATGACTTTCTGGATTTCTTTCCCGCCTTTCTGTTCGATACCCATTTCGCCGAAAGGGGCCGGTTCGGGCGGCTGGCCGGATTCATGGCCAACTACTACCTGCATCACGCAATTCCGGTAACCGGCATCGGGATGGACGATATGACCTGCATGACCATTGATGAGTCGGGTCTTGGAACGGTTTACGGGACGGGTTGTGCCAATTTCTACCTTGCCGGCACAGGGTTTACCCTCAACGGAACAAAACTGTTAAACGATTCCATCCGGGTGGTGCAACTGCTTCAGGGATGCACCTTCAACTTTCAGACGGGAGAGTTTGGCTACGGAACGCTCGACCGTCAGATCCTCACCGCCGGAATGGAGGAGACCGGGAACTACACCGTTTTTGCCAGCGGAAGCGACCTGATTTCCGATAACACCGGGATGCTGACCGGACTGGTCCGGTCGGCAGGAGTACAATCGGCCCCGGTGCTTCTCCTGAGCGGTAACCTATCCGCGGCATCCGGTTTCAGTCAGAAGATCCTGGAGCTGGGATCCTCCGGCGTAATGACCTTTATGCCAACCCCGGCAACAGGCCATGATACTGCCCTGACAAACGCCCTGTTGATGGCAGAAAAGATTCTGCTGCATGAAATTGCCTATGAGGATCTGGCTGTTTTTCTGGAGACACCCAATGGGATCCTGCTCCGGTCGCGTTTGCGTTCCGACGGGATGATCAGCGCCTTTGCAGGCAATAATGCCCGCTATGCCGGCAAGACTGTGGTGGAGAATTACCTGACCGAATATGCCTCCTGGTATGGCGAACTGACCTTTCACCCGGGACTTGCCCTGCTGAAGCATACCGTGATCATGCCACAAACCTATCTGAGCAGCGACATCTATGAAAACACCGTGACGGCGGTGCCTTACGCCATGCTGCTGGATACGCTGAAATTCGGCATCTGGCTTACGGATCACAGTTATATGAAGTACCATCCGAAAGATGGACAGGCGGTTCTTTCAGGGGATGGGGCGGCTCCGCTCATGATCCTCCGGAATTCGGGGACGAAGGGAGGTTTTGCAAGCCAGACCTCCACCGGTTCAGCCACTGCCGATCCCAGGATGGTAGCCGGCTTCGAAAACCTGACGTTAACCTTTTCCGACTCGACAGTACCCTACCGGATGGGGAAGGTAAAACCCTCGGCTACGGGTGGGAAGGATGGGAATATAACCTGTAAAGTATTCCCCAACCCGGCTTCTGACCGGCTCTTTTTTACCGGTTTTCCGGATTCCTTCAGGTGGGAGATCACGGACCTCTCCGGCAGGATGGTCATTGCCGGATTAGCAGATGATTCCGGGGCTTCTGCGGAGGTCGGCCAGCTTGCCCCCGGATGCTATTTTCTCAGGGTATCACTCGCCTCAGGTCCGCAGGTTTTTCACACCAAATGGATCAAGGAATAATTGCAACGGCAAAACCAGCAACATGATGACGATCAGGGCTTTTTTGGTTTTTTTCTGTTTTTTTATATGGGTTGGACTCCGGGCGATGCAAACCGACACCGGATCGCTGGTGATTGTTGGCGGGGGGCTTGAACCCGATAACCGGGAGGTCTTCGAAGCCCTGATCAGCAAGGCGGGCGGTGTAAAAAATGCCACCTTTGCGGTGATCCCGGCTGCAGGAGGAGCCCCCGTTCAATCCTTTGCCTACTTCAGAAGCGAACTTCTTGCCTATGGCGTTCAACCGGGAAAAATAC
>CAYWHQ010000146.1:0-7105 GCA_964457665.1 uncultured Prolixibacteraceae bacterium
ATATTAAGACACATACAGGGCATTCCAGAACCAGCAATATTACATGGTGCTCAATAATGCTGATTTTGCACGCATGAACTATACCGCTGATTCGGTACTAATGCCCAAATTTGAATACCTGAGGGCGCTCTCTCTCGGAAAAATCGAAGTGATTGATTCCCTGGTTGTCGCCCTCTATAAAATTACACGTGACTATCCTGAGAGTGAAGTAAAGAAACTCGCAGAACAAATCCTGGCATCATTGGGTGATCAGAGGAATTCGCAGGGAGAACCTCTCCTTCCTGATTCTGCCGGACAAGTTGAACAAGGCCCGGATTTATATGCTTTCCAACCGGAATCAGTTCATTTTTACGTGCTCGTGGTAGATGGAAGCCAGGTGGATGTCAACGCCCTGAAAATTAAGATCGCTGATTTTAATACACGGTATTTCAGCATGGAAAACCTGATGGTTAACAGTATACTTTTCGATAACAACAGGTCAATGATCACGGTGAACAATTTCTCCAACGCCGATAAATCGCTCACTTATCTGGCAAATATCCGCGACAGTAAATATGTATTTACCAAACTCCAGTCAACCGGTGAATATACGGATTTTGTGATCTCTGTGGAAAACTATCCCATCCTCTACCGGAATAAAGACCTTACTCTGTACAACAGATTTTTCGAACGGTCTTACTCTCTTAATAAATAATTCACAGGAGTGTTTACAAAAACTGTTATATTTGTCAGACTAATATAAGATATTCATTTCTAAGTATTAGCTAACCATTGTAACACGAACTGTTATGGCGAAAAACCGCGAAGAGGAGATGCCGGCGATCAACCTGCTGGGGGCTGGTACCATTGTGAAGGGAGAAATTCAGGTCAACGGTGATTTCAGGATCGACGGCACACTCATCGGCAACATCCAGTGCAAAGGTAAAGTTGTGGTAGGTTCTACCGGCAAGATCGAAGGAGAGATCTCCTGTCAGAATGCCGACTTTTCTGGTGATATCAAAGCCGTCGTCAGCGTAACGGAACTGCTCTCCCTGAAGGAATCAGCCAGATTCAGCGGAGATATTAAAACCGGGAAACTTGCCATTGAACCGGGCGCAAAATTCAGTGGCACATGTCAGATGGAATCCACCAACCGGGATCTGAGAACTCCCATAGTTCTTCCTGATGAAAAACCAGGGTAAAAACCTGAATGCCTATGCACGATATTCAGGGATGGCCTTTCAGATGCTTATTGTTATACTTGCCGGGGTGTTTGGAGGTTACCAACTGGATGTCTGGCTTGGGACAAAGCCATTGCTTACCGTCATCCTGTCGGTATCAGGTGTTATTTTATCCATTTACTTCGTTACCAGAGATCTTTTAAAAAGAAACAAATGAAAAAGATATTGGCAGTTTTTATCCGGCAAATCATGCTTTTTACACTAATCCTGGCATTGGTCGCAACCATTCTTTACATTATACTTCCCAACCACTGGTTCTCCGTTTCGCTGCCCTTTCTGTTCTTCTTTTTCCTTGCCGCCACCATTATCTCCTACCACATTCTCATAAACGCCATGACCCACAGGTTTTCAAGGTTTGTAAATGTTTTTCTGCTGGTCACAGGAGCCAAGCTCCTGATTTATTTGCTGCTCATTGTTGCATATGTTTATTTCAACAGGTCAGATTCCCTGCCATTTCTCATTGGTTTTTTCATTTTATATATTTGTTACACAGTTTTTGAGGTTGTCAAACTTGTTTCGGTCACAAAAATACCAGGGATTAATGCGGCGGAGAAGTAATCACCCACTGCATTTCCTTTTATTTCTGACCGCCTTACTACCCTCCCTTTCGCTGCCACAGCATGCCTGCTGTCAGGCCTCCTCTGATCCCACAAATGATGGTTCCTCCTTGTTTGCAAGAGAGCTGGATTCACTTTATATCCGGGATTACAAGGATATCGTCACTACAAGAGTGTTCACCCTCTTCCAGGATGCAACCCTGAAGTTTTTCGACAATAACGGAAATGAATTCAAGTTTAAGCCATATGTGCCCGTCAGATTTGGAATCGCGGGTTTTTATAAATGGTTCGGGCTGGGCTTATCGGCCGGCTTTCCTTTCACCAGAAATAATTATGAGAGATTTGTTGAAACCGACCTTCTCGATTTTCGGATCCTGGCCTACTCCAAAATCGGCACCTTTGAATTTTACTACCAGCAGTATTCAGGACTTTACCTTGCAGAACTGAACCAGGCCGCAAACGGTTTTTATGGTTATCCCGATATGAAGGTATATTCGGGCGGACTGATCGCAACCTATGCCTACAACTATGCCCGTTATTCCATGCGAGCCGCTTTTATTCAAAACGAAAGGCAGCTCAAAAGCGCAGGAAGTCTGCTCATCAGACCCTCCATTCTGTTTTATCGTATTGACAGTGATAGCATTACTATTCCTTTACCTGTGAGAGATGCGTACGCAATGGGCTCCGGTCAACTCCATATTCACAACAATACCTGGACATTTTCCCTGGCTCCCGGATATGCCTATTCCCTGGTATTTTTGAAGCATTTCTATGTCAATGCATCCCTGTTCTTTGCCGTCAATTACCAGATTGGCACCACTGACCACCCCGGGAACAAATCAGAGCGGATCAGCAACATCATTTTCAGCTCCCAGGGCAGGTTTTCAGCCGGGTACAATTCAGATGTATGGTACCTGGGAGCCAGCTATATTCTCAACATTGATGAATTTCCACTCCCATCCAACAAAGTTCAGTCCTGCTACAATCTGACCCAGCTGCGCATCTGGGCCGGTACACGCTTTGACCTTTTTCGTAAAGCAAAGTCAAAAAAGTGATACCTTTGCATTTGGGATATGGTCTTTATCACGAGAAAAGAACACTTTAACGCCGCACACAGGCTGTTCCGTCCGGAATTTTCCGACGACGAGAACTATGCCGTGTTTGGAAAGTGTTCGAACCCGAACTGGCACGGTCATAACTACACTCTTTATGTGACCGTAAAAGGAGAGGTAAACCCTCAAACCGGATTTGTTGTTAATCTGAAGGATCTTTCCAGAGTTATCAGGCATTCTGTGATCCAAAAACTAGATCACAGAAATATAAATCTTGAAGTTGATTTCATGAAAGGGAAACTGGCCTCTACCGAAAATATCTGTGTGGCAATATGGAATGAGCTTGAGCCTGGAATCAGACAAATCGGAGCACTACTCCATAAAGTAAGGCTGGAGGAGACTGAAAATAACAGCGCTGAATATTTTGGCGGGTAAAAACAGACAAAATGACAGAAGAAAAACTGAGTTATGAAAAATCTGAGGATTTTGATCCTGTCAGAATTGAAAAACTATCTCATCATTATCGGGAAATCCTTGGGCTTATCGGCGAAAACCCTGAACGGGAGGGTTTGCTAAAAACCCCGTTGCGGGTAGCCAAATCAATGCTCTTTCTTACCCAGGGATACAATCTGGATCCTGTTGATATCCTGAATTCGGCAAAATTTCGCGAGGATTACCGAGAGATGGTGATTGTCAAGGACATAGAGATCTATTCCATGTGTGAGCATCACATGATCCCTTTCATTGGCAAGGCACATGTTGCCTATATCCCCGATAAGTACATCACAGGATTGAGCAAAATTGCCAGGGTGGTGGAGATCTATGCCCGCCGTCTGCAGGTTCAGGAACGGCTTACCATGCAGATCAAAGATGCCATCAACAATACCTTGAATCCCCTGGGTGTGGCAGTCGTCATTGAGGCACAACATTTGTGTATGGCAATGCGTGGAATCCAGAAACAGAACTCCGTTACAACCACGTCAGATTTTGTGGGAGCTTTTGAAAGGGATAAAACACGGGCAGAGTTCCTTCAGCTGATCGGAACAAGGTTACATTAAACATCAGGGGTCCGGCGTTTTTGGTTTACGGTTGAAAAATTATATACTGGTAGTTGGATTATTTATAGTTTAAATTTTTAAAAAAATTAGCCATGTTTGAAAATAGTAATCAGAGTTATTATATCGGGCAGGAGGTTCAGGGAAAAACACTGGCCCGTACCTTTATGGCCCAGGTTTTTTCCTGGATGACCCTGGCGATGGCTGTCACAGCCATTACCGCCTGGTGGTTTGCCTCGGATCCTTCCTTGATCGGTAGTCTTATTAACACTGAGTCAGGAGGCCTGAGCATACTCGGATGGGTTGTTACGCTGGCCCCGATCGGGTTCGTTCTACTTATGTCATTCGGCTTCCAGAAGCTCTCACCTGCAGTTCTCACCCTGCTTTTCCTGACTTTTTCAGTTTTGATGGGCATGAGTCTCAGCTTTATCCTTCTGGTATACACCGCTTCTTCCATATTCAAAACATTCCTGGTGACTGCCGGTATGTTTGGCATCATGGCTGTGACCGGTTATACCACCAAAACTGATCTGACGAAATTCGGGTCTATTATGATGATGGGGCTGATCGGGCTGATTCTTGCCATGATTGTCAACTATTTTCTGAACAGTGCGACCATGGAATATATCATCAGCATCATAGGGGTACTGATATTCACAGGACTGACCGCTTACGACGTACAGAGGCTCAAGAACATCGGAAGCAATGCCGGAGCCATGGGGGCTGAGAATGCCAGAAAACTCGGTATCATGGGAGCTTTGACACTTTACCTCGATTTCATTAACCTCTTCCTGTTCCTGCTCCGGTTCATGGGCGACAGAAAATAGTAAATCTCTCAGATTATGCGCGCGTTTGTTTTTCCGGGCCAGGGGGCCCAGTTTGTTGGCATGGGAAAGGGATTGTATGATTCCTCGACCCGGGCCGCTGAATTGTTTGAAAAGGCCAATGATATATTGGGATTTCGGATCACCGACCTGATGTTCACAGGCACTGATGAAGACCTTAGGCAGACCAATGTGACACAACCGGCCATTTTTCTTCATTCTGTCATACTGGCCCTCTCGATGGGCGACGATTTCAATCCTGATATGGTTGCGGGCCATTCGTTGGGAGAATTCTCCGCCCTGGTTGCCAACAAAACACTTTCTTTTGAGGACGGGCTCAGGCTGGTTGCTGCTCGCGCCAATGCCATGCAGAAGGCATGTGCCGCCGAGCCATCCACAATGGCTGCTATTCTTGGACTTGATGACACCAAAGTGGAGGAGATCTGTGCTTCAATTGACGATGTAGTTGTTCCTGCCAACTTTAATTCACCCGGACAGCTCGTCATCTCAGGAACTATTAAAGGCATTGAAACTGCCTGTGAAAAACTGAAAGCTGCTGGAGCCAGAAGAGCCCTGCCATTGAAAGTGGGCGGGGCGTTTCATTCCCCCCTTATGGAGCCCGCCAGACTTGAACTATCAGAGGCCATCGGGAGAACCACCTTCAGTCAGCCGGTATGTCCGGTTTACCAGAATGCCACCGCCAGGAGAGTGACTGACCCCGGTCAGATCCGGAAAAACCTTATTGCTCAGCTAACAGCCCCGGTCAGATGGACGCAGCTCGTACAGCTGATGATCGACGATGGAGCCACTGAATTCATTGAACTGGGCCCCGGTAATGTACTGCAGGGATTGGTCAATAAAATCAACAAAGATATTCCAACATCAGGAAGATCCTGATCCCCGCACATATGTCCCCGACTATCACCTGCGGTGATATTGCTTTTCATAATATTGCTGGTAATCCCCTGAGGTCACCGCTTTCATCCATTCTTCGTTGGATAAATACCATTCTACAGTTTTTTCCAGACCTTCTTCAAATTTCAGGGAAGGTTTCCATCCCAGTTCAACCTGTAGCTTTGAAGCATCGATCGCATAACGGAGATCGTGCCCGGCCCGGTCCTTCACAAAAGTGATCAGTGAGGCTGACGCCCCCGGCAGACGCTTCAACTTTTCATCCATGATCTTGCAAAGCAGCCGGATAAGATCAATATTGGTCCATTCATTGTGGCCACCGATATTATATGTAATACCCAGAGCAGCCTTATGGAAGATGAGATCAATAGCGGCTGCGTGATCCTCCACATATAACCAGTCGCGAATGTTCTCGCCCTTACCGTAGACAGGTATAGGCCGGTTGTTCTTAATGTTGTGGATCGATAAAGGGATCAGCTTCTCCGGAAACTGATAAGGCCCGTAATTATTGGAACAGTTCGACAGGACCACCGGTAACCCGTAGGTATGATGATAAGCCCTGACCAGGTGGTCGGAACTTGCTTTGGATGCAGAATAAGGGCTGCGCGGATCGTATGCCGTGGTCTCGTAAAAATAGCCTTCACTCCCGAGCGAACCATAAACCTCATCCGTGGAGATGTGATAAAAACGTTTCCCTACATAGGATTCCCATGTAGTACGGGCAGCGTTTAATAAATTTACCGTGCCGATAATGTTGGTATAAATGAACTCCATGGGATTGCTGATGGAACGGTCTACATGGGATTCGGCGGCAAGGTGGATAACTCCGTCGAAACGGTACTCCGCAAACAATTCCTGCATCCTTGCGGCATCAACTATATCGGCCCGGACAAACTCATAATTCGGGCTTTGTTCAACATCTTTCAGATTCGTCAGGTTACCCGCATAGGTCAGTTTGTCAAGGTTCACGATCCTGTATTCAGGATAATGGTTCACAAACCTGCGTACAACATGCGAACCAATAAAACCTGCACCACCGGTAATCAAGATTGTCTTCATAATGTATTATTTAAAAATCTGCATTGAAAAAAACCACCCACTGATCAAGACTACTCTGAACCGCCGCTTATTCGCTTCTCCCACTTCCAGGCCGACCGGGTCATCTCATCCAGTGATTTTTCTGCTCTCCATCCGAGTTCCCTGTTTGCAAGTGTAGTATCAGCCCATACCTGTTCCACATCACCCGGCCGGCGCTCCATAATCTTGTAGGCAAGCTGCACTCCCGTGCTGCGTTCGAACGATCCGATCACCTGTAACACCGAAAAACCGTTCCCAGTTCCCAGATTGAACACCTCCACCTTTTCCTTCATGGATCCTGAGATCATTCTTTCCACAGCCACCACATGGGCTCTGGCAAGATCCACCACATGCAGATAATCACGGATAGCTGTCCCATCAGGTGTATTATAATCATTACCCCACACC
>CAYWHQ010000147.1:0-7088 GCA_964457665.1 uncultured Prolixibacteraceae bacterium
CTGATCAATCATTTCTGACCTATATTCAAGGAAAGGATAAAGTAACTATCTGGGATGCAAAAACGCGGAAACGGCTTTTTGAAATACGTGATGATTCCGATCACATCGGGAATTCATTTTATAGTTTGACCGGAAAGTTCATTCTGACAAGCGGCGACAGGTACATTAAGATATATAACGCTGAAAATGGTGAACTTATACATCGTTTTGAGGACCACATGGAAAGGATAAAATCATTGTTGTTTATCAGGGAGGATTCTATTCTTCTTCAGTGTTATAATGATGGGAGTTTTTCACTCCGGGATATCGGCAGTGGTGAAATACTCCTTCAACGGATCTTCTTCGATGAAATGCAATTCGTCACCTTATCGCAGAAGGGTTTGTTCGACGCCTCCCCGGGGGCCATGGAACAGATGTATTATGTTCAGGGGATGGAAGTCATAGAATTCGGACAACTGAAAAGCCGATACTACGAGCCTGGGCTTTGGGAGAAGGTCATGTCGGGCGAAAAGCTCAGGGATGTAAGTTCGGTGAATGCACCGCTTCCCTTGTATCCGGAGGTGCATCTTGCTCCCGTGGATCAGGGCGGCGACCTGGCAATAACCCTGACAAAGCGCACCGGGGGGTATGGCGATGTGCAAATCCTCATCAACGGGAAAGAGGTGTCGGGAAACATCCGGGGGGAGGAAGCGGATACCGCCCTGAATGAGATCACCCTCCGGTATCCCCTGAGCAATCATCCCTATTTGATCCCCGGCCGGGAGAACAGGATCGAAGTGATTGCCTACGAGCGCGAAAACTGGCTGCACAGCAGGGGAACAACGGTGCTGTATCAGGCGCCCCCGGCGCCTCAGCCATCAAAACCGGATCTTTTTGTGGTCTGTATCGGCATCAGTGATTACACCGGAGAGGATATCGACCTTCAGTATGCCGCAAAAGATGCACAGGATATGGCCTCAGCCCTGGCATTGGGCGGAAGAAAACTGTTCGGGACAGATCAAACCGCCATTTATACCCTGGTTTCACCTTCTGGCCCCGATTCCGCCCAGCCAACCAGGCACAATATTTCTGCCGTCTTCCATACCATTGCCGGAAAGGCCAGATCAGAAGATGTGCTGGTCGTGTATATGGCTGGTCATGGGTTCAGCCAGAGCAGTGTGGATGGTGATTACTATTTTCTCACGAAGGAAGCCTACACAGCAGATCCTCAGGCATACAACGACCCTTTCCTGCGAAAAAACTCAACCATAGGCAGTGTTGAGCTGACAGAGCTGATTAAAACAGTTCCTGCCCTGAAACAGGTATTGATCATCGATGCCTGTGAATCAGGGAAAGTGGTAGAATCCTTGTCCCTTAAAAGAACGGGACTGAGCAGCAATGCGATCCGCGCGCTTGACAGGATGAAAGACCGGACCGGGATGCATGTGCTGACCGGCGCAGCCTCCGATGCGGTCAGCTATGAGGCCAGCCGGTACGGACAAGGGATCCTGACCTATTCGCTCCTGGAGGGAATGCGGGGAGCTGCCCTAAGGGAAAACAAATTCGTTGACGTCGTTAACCTGTTTCAGTATTCCCGCAACAGGGTGCCTGTTTTGGCAGCGGGAATCGGAGGCATTCAGGAGCCGCAGCTGATAAGTCCCTACGGCTCTTCGAGTTTCGATATCGGCATCCTGGATGATGATGACAGGCTGCATGTACCGCTGGCCGCCATCAAACCCGTTTTCGTAAGAAGTTCCTTCTTCGAGACGACCAGGCTGTTTGATGTTCTCGGATTAGCGGAAGCCGTGGATGAGATGCTTTCACACAATGCCTCACGGGGCAGTGCGGCCCCGTATATTTTTGTTGATATCCATGAATACCCTGATTCCTATGCCATCTCCGGCGGGTATACCGTAACCGGCGATGGAATTGAGCTAAAAGCACTTTTCAGAAAAGGGCAGGATCTTCAGATTCCATTCTCCTTTGCCGCGAAGACAAAGGGAGAGCTTCTGCAAAAACTGTTCACGGAAATTGATCAGATAACCGGCAAGCATGAGTAAAAAAAGTGTCTTTCGTATGCGGCCAATCCCCGATGTTCGGCGATGGTTCCGGGGTCGTTCATGCAAAGCCATTTTGCTTTGCTCCCTGCATGCGGTCTGGATGATCGTGCTATCCCTGGTCTGGCTCACACAGATCAACGCCTTCGACGGCTTTGATTTCATGAATGACGTACTGGATTACAAGGAGATGATCAGGAATAACATCATGCGGTCATCTTCCCGGACCGACCTCGGAAAAAAATACCTGCTGATCAATACCTCGAACAACAATCAGCTTCTGGCAGCCGACAACGACAACCAGATCAACCTCGTCATCACCGACCGCGGCCGGCTAACCCGTGCGCTGAATATCCTCGATCAGCATTCCGGGCGGTTCCGGTACCTTGTTTGCGATATTATTTTTGAAGAACCAGATACCCTGCATGACGCAGCCCTTCAGGATGTCATTTCCCGGCTGGACAGGAAAAACAAGCTGGTGATCCCCTTTTTTCTCCCCCCCGAAAACGAAGGCTACCTGATGGGAAGACTGTTTCAGGTCAATCAGGCCCTGTCGCAGTACCAATCATCGTTTCTGAATGCCCAATACCTGAAATTCAGCTATATCGTTCACGACACGATCAAACAGGTTCCTCTTGTGGTCTTTGAAGCACTTACCGGCAAAAAAATGGAACGGAAAACCTGTTGCGGCATTCCGTTTTACACCCTCGGCGGGAGCTGGTGCCTCAATACGATCATCCCCGGATTCAGGTACACATCTGCCGATCTGGTTTTAGACGAAACATATGTTGACCTGGGATTTTTCACGGAGGACAACATCGGGACCGACCAGGTTGTGCTGATCGGAGACCTAACGGGAGCGAAAGACCGTCACCATTCCCTTGCTGATCAGGTGGCAGGACCACTTATCCTGATAAATGCCCTGGAAGCGCTGAAAGAGGGCGACAATCTCATCAGGTTACCCTATCTACTGATGTTGTTTCTCTTTTTCTTCATCATTTCCTGGTTTACATTCTATAAGCCGGGGATTACTGACACAGGTCCGGCGACGGAAGCGAATCCTTTCCTGCGCTTTGTGACGGCAAACCTGAACTATCTGGCCATCCTCCTCCTTACGCTGGTTTCCATGATGATCTTTCATCACTACATCCATTTTTTTATCCTGATGGGCTATTTTGGACTCATCGATTTCATGCGATGGCTTTTACGTTCACACAAAAAGACCGGAATAACAACAAGGGAAAACCATCATGAGTAAATACATTTTTATTTGCGTCTGCCTGGCAGCAGCATGCACGGCAAATTTCACCTCAGCCCAATCCCGCGCCCTGTCGGTGAAAACCGTGGTGATTGCCGTAAAGGGATCTGTAACGTTTGATGATATCACGCTTCGGAAAGGCGATACCGTTACCCTCTCAACCGGCGACACCAACAGCCTGAAGTTCACACACCCTACCGACTGGATCAAGCTGATGAATCCCTCCACGAAAAAGGTGTTCACCCTTTACAGGCAGAAACAATTTAGCTGTTACAATTGCTTGGGGACACGCGGAAAAAAACAGTTCCCCCGGCCTCCTTCCGATCTCCGCTCCTATTTCGATCGCGGGACCATCTTCCTATTCGAAACAGATACGATCATTTTAAAAACCGTAACCAGCCTCAGCAAACCTGAACCAATCCCCTTGTTTGAGGTTACCTTTTCAGGCAAGGTGTATGGGCGTGAGGCAGGATCCCATGACACAATCCTTGTCTCCCGGGAGCATCTGTATGGTTTTATCCACGGGGAGATGGAAAACGTTCATCCGTTTAAGTCGCTGGCGGCTGATAGCGTCAGGCTGGTTTATCTCGACCCGGAGACAAAGGCATTCACCGGAACCTCTTTTCCTTACGCGCGCGTCCTTTTCTTCGTTGATATGGTTCCATTCCTGCAGCGCATGGACCTAACCGAAGAGGGTATCTTCCGGGAGCTGACCGATTCATTTGTTGACCTTTCTGAGATATCAAGGGTCAACAGCTTTGCTGATGATCATGAAGCTGCATTATGGCTCAGGGAAAAGATACGGTCAGCCATGGTCCTCACGGATCAGCCGTGAAAAATCGTTCAGTTGCTTTTAATACAACGCACACAGCCCCAGCCCTGTTTAAAATCTGATTCGCGCCTGATGCCATTGGATTCTCCGAATATCCATTGCCAGGCTGTTTGCTCGGTTTTTTGAGAAATGCTCCAGAAAATGGCTGTATAATACTTCTTAATCCCATCAATTTTCACCATGGATGTAGGTGTTACACTGAAGCCATGCACATTTTTCGCTCTGGCGCCATTCAGGGTTTGCCAGCAGGTTCCGGAGGTCAGATCCTCAAATGCAGACTCCCCCGCATAGTCAATCAGCCGCTGCCAGTCGGTGTCGGAAGGAAGGCGCCAGCCATTCGGACAGGCTTTGACCGCCGATTCCCATAAATAATACCGGTGTCCACGGAAACAGGGATCCTCCGTGTCATTAATCGTACAACTTCCGGATGACAGAACAAAGGAGAGGTTTTCGGCCATCCAGACCTGAGACCCGATTTTAACGGTTTTGTAAACCTTCCCATCCCTGGAATCCGTAAAACTTCCGTATTGCTGGGCCAGGCCGTTCAGCGACATGACAAAGGCAGCCAGCACAATAATGCTTTTCATAACTACAGGGTTGATAATGAATTCATGAATATGCCTGTTGCAGGTTGAAGAGAAGATGTCACTCTCCATCTGTTTGGTTTGTAAATTTATCAATCCCGCGGGTTCAGCCCTTTAAATTCTGATCAAAAAGCCCATCCATTGTATCAAGTAGTCCGGATATTGTACAATGCAGATTCAGGCTGATGCTCCCGGGCGCGAATCCAGGTTGTCAAACTGCTATTTCTACAAAAAACCGGCGGGCTTATGAACTTGCATGACCACCTCATACAATGGACTTATAAAACCAAAAATTCCTTCGTAGGTTTGATCTGTCAGGCAATTTAACCATTATTATGAAAAAAGCATGCATCTTCCTGTTATTGGTCATAACACCTTTCTGTTGTCTTCAGGCCCAGGACTACGAAGAAATTCTCCGGGAGATCAAAAAGGAGGTCGGGCAAAAGCTGCGTAAGCTTGTTGAGAAATTTGACGGCACCTACCTGGGGGACCTTACCATCAGCTCCCTGGAGGAGATGGACGACGATGACGGCTTCATCTGCAAGGGGCGGGTCAGTTACAAGGGAACGCTGTGCGGGGAGGTCCGTGCCAGTTACAAAACGTACTTTTATAGTGACGGGAACATCAAGGCATGTATCAATACACCCATTTGCAGCATATTCGGCAGTTTGATGTACTATGAATGGGATTGCAGGGGGGAGGTGGGGACAACCGACCTGCGAAAATTTTTGAAGTATTTTGAAAGTCTGGAGTGATCAGCCCCATCCGCGCATTCGTTCTTCCGATATCGGGAGCTCCCAGGTTGCCCCGTCATTCTCGAGTATGCAGATACGCTGCCGGCGATCAATGCGAACCAGGTACCTGACATTGATCAAAACCGAGCGACTGCTTCGCACAAAGCCGTGTTTAGCCAACAGCTCTTCCATGGCACCGATCTGTCGCGTCACAAGGTGAGACTTGCCGTTCATGTAGAGGGTGCTGTAGTTTCCCCCGGCTTCCACCCAGAGTATTTTCCGCGGGTCGAAGAAACTCACCCCCGACCTGTCGGAAATCGGAATCTTTGAGCCTTCCATGCGGGCCAGTATCTGATCGATCCGGTCGCTCTTGTGGTGAAGGTCAAGGTGACGCTTCAGGCGGTCAACAGTTTCCCTTATCTCCCCTGGCGACAAAGGCTTCAGCAGGTAGCCGAAGGCTTCATGCCGGATGGCCTCAATCGCGAATTCATCATAGGCAGTAACGAAGACAACATGAATGGAAATATCCCATTGCCGGAGACTCTTCACGATGTCGAATCCGGTCAGCCCGGGCATCTGGATGTCGAGAAACAACAGATCAGGCGGGTCCTGTCTTATAGCAAGAAGCGCCTGTACCGGATCGGTGTAGGACCCCGTTATCATGATTTCGGGTACCGCCTCCAGTACCTCCTCGATCCGGCGTATTGCAATGGATTCGTCATCCACCAGACAGGTTTTCAGTTTTCTATTCTGCACAGGATAACACTTATGGGTAGCTTCACTATAGTTATTCAAAACCTAAGGGGGTTCGTCACAATGAGAACCGGGTGTTTTTGGCCGGTCAAAAATAGAAATTTATCGTTAACCTGTTACGTCTGCTACCATTCCATTTGCAATAGCTTTGAAAGTCAAAATTTCAAAGAACGCTGCTTATGTGTTAACCTGTAAATCAACCGGTTTTATTTAATCCCCATAACTTCATTTCAAACTCCACCGAGGATTTCGTGCAACACGGCTTCATGTTTGGCTTCGCCACACGAAGCCTTATTTATTAGCTTTCTCAATGCCATTTACTATTTTTTCTACAGAAAATGTTGATTCATAATGATTCAATAAATCTTGATTGTCACGATATAGATGTCCGAATGTTAAAGTAAATGTCACCCTTCCGAGAAGTGCAATAAATTGAGCATCTTCTTTATTCGCTAACCTGATTTATATAGTATTCATGATAGGTCTAAACGTAGTGGCTAACGGAGGACAATAAGAAATATAGGGCATTTCGAAGCACCTACTTGTGAAGCTACCTTGCCGATTATTAAATGCTATGGCGTTCAAATATAGCACTTTCTGCCCTATGTTTTTTATTGAGTGTTCTAAAAAGATTTATATCATACTTTTCAATATAAAAACTTTCTCAAAAATCTCACTATCTCTTTTAAATTTTAGTTTAAATTTCTCACCTTCAACTTTAAACAATTCTCTTATTTCAGAAAGATTATATTTTGATGCATCTTTTCCGTTAATCTCAATCAAAATGTCACCCTGTTTTATTCCTTCAACATCTGCTGGCGAATTTTTTGTTACTGCAATAACCATAAATGTTTTAAAATTTTCATCAGGAGTAATTAATGTCAGTCCACT
>CAYWHQ010000148.1:0-7086 GCA_964457665.1 uncultured Prolixibacteraceae bacterium
CATGGCCTGAAAGAGGTTTCCCGGGTCTGCTCTTCATTGCCATGGTTCCCATGCTATGGATGGAATACCACATCTCCCTGAATCCCGGACGTTTTGTGCGGTTTGCAGTTTTCTGGTATGCCTACCCCGGTTTCTTCCTCTGGAACCTCCTGACCTCCTGGTGGATCTACAACTCCACCGTTGTCGGGGCAATCATGGCAGTAGTGCTGAACGCCCTCTTCATGACAACCGTATTTTCTATTTTTTCATGGACAAGGAGGAAACTTAAAAGCCCGGGAGGAGCCTGGTTATCTCTGATATTTTTATGGATGTCATTTGAATACCTCCATCTCAATTGGATCCTCACCTGGCCATGGCTGAACATTGGCAATGGTTTTGCCTCCTTTTACAAGTGGGTTCAATGGTATGAGTATACCGGCACCATGGGAGGTACGCTCTGGGTGCTTACCGCCAATATTCTGGTATTTGAATTCGGAAAAAGGTTACGAATCAGCAAGAATGATACGTTCCTTCATCTACTTCGTTCAATCCTGACGGTCAGACTGCTGCTCCTGATCCTCTGGATTGCAGTCCCGATAATGGTATCATTCCAGATCTATCATCATTATGTGGAACCGAAAAACCCGGTCACCTTTGTTGTGGTGCAACCAAACCTTGATCCTTATTCTGAACAATATAACATGCCTCCGGTGGAAGTTATCGGACAGATCATGCAGCTTTCGGCATCATCCACCGACAGCTCCACAAATTTCCTGGTGGCCCCTGAATCAGCCATTCAGGAAAGCATGTGGGAAAACGACCTCCGGACTTTTCAAAGCATATCCCTGCTCAGGGAGGTCATAAAGTATTACCCCAACCTGAATATCATTATCGGAGGGAGCACCTTCCGCATGTTCGGGCCCGGAGAACCTCTCTCGCGGACAGCGCGAAAATTCAGAGATGCCGATAAGTACTATGATGCCTTCAACACTGCCATCCTGATCAACCGAATGGATTCGCTTCAGCTGTATCACAAATCAAAACTTACTCCAGGCGTGGAGGCGTTGCCATCGTTCAGGGGATTCAGATGGCTGGAGCATCTTGCCCTGGATCTGGGCGGAACCGTCGGCAGCCTGGGTACCGACCGGCACCGCAAAGTTTTTCATACCACAGGAGATATACCGGTCAGCTCAGCCATCTGCTATGAGTCGGTCTTCGGTGAGTTTTTTTCCAGGTTCGTCCGAAACGGAGCCTCTGTCATGATCATTATTACAAACGATGGTTGGTGGGGAGATACGCCCGGTTACAGGCAGCATTTTGCTTTTTCTCATCTCCGGGCTATTGAAACACGCCGTTCAATTGCCCGCTCAGCCAACACCGGGATTTCAGCATTCATTGATCAGCGGGGTGATGCCCTTATACCTACCGCATATTGGGAACCTGCCGTCATAAGCGGAACCCTCCATGCAAATGATACCATAACATTCTATACAAAACATGGGGATTACCTGGCCAGAATTGCGGTTTTTGCGACTTTTATCATTCTGGCCTGGTGCCTGGTTTTAACCATACGAAAAAAATGAAAGAGATCAACACCCTGTATCCGGTGAATGAGTATTCGCGGAAACGTTGGAGTCCCAGGGCCTTTGAGAACAGGCCCGTGGAAACGGAAAAACTCATATCGATCCTGGAGGCAGCCCGCCTCTCTGCTTCTGCCATGAATGAACAACCCTGGCGTTTTGTCCTGGGCAGAAATAAAGATGCTACATGGGATCAGATTTTCAATGCCCTTGCAGATGGAAACAAAATATGGGCCTCCCATGCTCCGCTTCTTATCCTGGCAGCAGGCAGACTGAATTACAGCCATGATGGCACCCCGAATCCATTCTTTGCCTACGATACAGGGCAAGCGGTGGCACACCTCAGTATTGAGGCTGTGAACCAGGGACTTTATGTACATCAGATGGGAGGATTCTCCGTGGAAGACACCATTGCCGCTTTTGATATTCCGGCCGATTATCAGCCTCTTGCCGTTATTGCAGCAGGTTATATCGGGGACCCCGGAATGCTCCCGGAAAACCTCCGAAAAAGAGAGCTGGCTCCCCGTTCCAGAAGGTCATTGAATGAACTGGTCTGCAGCGGAAAGTTCGGCGAATCAGCCAACCTTAACAAGTGATCGTATGAATTACAACATAATCCTCCTGATCGCAATTATCATGGTGACTGGCTGTCAGAATCGTTCCGGAAGTCCTGAGCCGAAGGTATCCACGGCCCACCCCCGTATCGAAGTCCCCCTTTTCAACGCTGATTCAGCCTACGAATACATACGTGCACAGCTTGCCTTTGGCCCTAGAGTTCCGGGAACAAAAGCCCATGAAGCCTGTGCAAAGTACCTGACCGGCAAACTTGGTCAGTGGTCGGATCATGTAATGGTGCAGGAAACAAGCGTCAAATCATGGGATGCGAAAATCCTTCCCGTAAAAAATATCATTGCTTCCTGGAAGCCCGAAACCAATAACCGGGTGCTGCTTTGCGCCCACTGGGATTCGAGACCCTATGCTGATCACGATCCCGATCCTGCCCTTCGAAACCAACCGGTTGATGGAGCTAACGACGGAGCAAGCGGTGTGGGTGTCCTGCTGGAGATCGCCAGGCAGATCCACCTCAAAGCACCCACCATCGGAATCGATATCATCCTCTTTGATGCAGAGGATTATGGTCCTCACCAGGACAACCAGTCGGGAACCTCGGGAACTGAATGGTGGGGGCTTGGATCTCAGTTCTGGTCGAAAAATCCACACAAGAAAGGCTATTTTGCCAGATATGGAATCCTCCTCGACATGGTCGGCGCCTCAGGGGCTGTCTTCCCGATGGAAGGAATCTCGATGCAATATGCCAGGGATATTCTGAAAAAAGTATGGAATACGGCAAACCGGATCGGTTATTCAGCCTGGTTTGTTTATGAACCGGGTCAGATGATCACCGACGACCACTATTTTATCAACACCATCGCCCATATCCCCACCATCGATATCATTCATCTGGATAAAAATTCAGAAACAGGGTTCTATCCTTACTGGCATACCACAAAAGATAACCTGGCCGCCATAGATAAAAATACCCTGACGGTGGTCGGACAGACCGTTATGACCGTAATTTATGAAGAAAACTGACCAGGGTCACTTCTTCTGCTGACCGGAAAAATCACCTTGCATCCGCAACATATCCGCACCCTGCTCCAGAAGAATCCTGGATTCGTTCAGCAGGTCGAGCATCAGCATGCTCTTCTTCATCGTTGTTTCGTTGTTCTTTAGCATCCTTACCTGCTGCCGCCTCATCCTTTCAATGAAATCCATCGTCCGGTTTTTCTGATCCAGCAGGCTCTTATGCTCAGTGAAATTGTTTGTCTGGATGATCTCCCTGCACCCCTTGAAAAACTTCTTCAGGCTGGAAACAAGTTCCGTAAGGCTCTCCTTTTCATCCGGAGTAAAATAGGCATGAAAATTGATGATGTACCCGGTTACAAGCGAATGAATCTGGTTCAGGGCCTTCTGAGCTTCTGATATCTGATTGAGAATCTGAATAAAATAGTATCCCGATTCCACATTGCTGTCATCCAGCTTACGCACTGCCTTATGAAAACTCTTTCTGATGGTCTTGATCTCTTTCGTGAAATCCCTGCACTCCTTTCCTCTCTTCTCAAGCCGCCGTTTTTTGTGTTCGATCAACCCGATGACGAACTCTTCAAGGAAAAGCCCTGTATTATCAAAATAGGTTGAGAGGGTTTGCACACTTTGCGCATAAAGTTCACTTTTACTTAAACCCTTTTCATCCGATTCGAGCTTTATAACGGCATCCGGTTGCGTAGTTTTTTTCTTGTGGTAGAGATGCGATTTATAAATGAAGAAAAAGCCGGCAAAGATCAGCAGGACGATCGCAATCACACCTCCGTAGTAAATCGCAACAGCCAGGATCAGGGAGAGGGTAAACGCGCTTAGGGCCGTAAAAAACCATCCGCCGATGACAGTAACAACCCCGCTGATCCGGTACACCGCCGACTCCCTGCCCCAGGCCCTGTCGGCCAGGCTGGCTCCCATGGCCACCATAAAGGTCACATAGGTGGTGGAGAGGGGTAATTTCAGGCTGGTTCCGAGTGCAATGGTGGCGCTGGATACGACTAGGATCACCGAAGCGCGGACCAGATCAAAGGCGGGCGCTTTCCTTGATTTTGATTTCGATTTGGTCGGGGACTTGAAACGCTCATCAATCCTTCTCTGGACAAAACCCGGAATAATAACCTTAAACGCATTGTTGATCTGCAGGGAGATATAAACGATGCCCCTGGCCAGCGCCGAGGATTGAAAGGCCTCGTCACCTTCCTCCTGCCTTCCAAGGTCCACCGTGGTTTTTGTGACGGTCTTCGCTTTTCGGGATAAAAACAGGGTGAGGATCATCACCACCCCGGCGATGGAAAGAAACAGGGTAGGCACTTGCGCCGGATCACGGAGCATCTCCATGGTAAAGGCATCTGAATCGCCGGCGCCATGAGACTGGTAATGGAGAAAAGAATCGAGCCCGGCCAATGGTACCCCGATGAAATTCACCAGATCATTGCCGGCAAATGCCATCGCCAGGGAGAAGGTTCCCAGCAGGACGACGATTTTTAAAATATTGGTTCTGAATATCCAGTAGAGTAATTGAAAAACTACGGCCGACACCGCAAAGGAGACTATAAGTATGAGTAAGGTGTTTTCGCCGAACCATGCAACCGTTTCGGGTGTCATGAAGGAGGTCCCCTTTGCCCCTTTTACAAAAAGAAAGAAGATAATTGTCGTGGTTGCAATGCCGCTCCAGAGACCTCCGAAATAGTTCAGATATTTTTCATAATTGAAACTGAACAGCAATCTGGCCAGGTACTGAATCACAGCCCCGACAGTAAAGGCGATCGCGATCGATAAAAGTATCCCGGATATGATCTCCAGCACTTTTCCGGTGTTCATGTATTGCGCGTAGTGCTGCAACGATTGCTCAAACTGGATGATCTTCATGGTGGCCACGGCGAACGACGCTCCCAGGAGCTCGAATACCAGCGAAACGGTGGTGGAGGTCGGAAGTCCGGCAGAATTAAAAGTATCAAGCAGAATCACATCGGTGATCATGACAGCAAGAAAGATAATCATGACCTCATGAAAGGTAAAATACTCCGGATTGAAGATGCCCTTTCTGGCGATCTCCATCATCCCGCTGCTGAATAAGGCTCCGACAAGTACCCCGAGTGCTGCAACGATCATGACCACTCTGAATGAGGCCGCGTTCGAACCAATGGCAGAGTTGACAAAATTTACCGCGTCGTTGCTGACACCCACCACGAGATCGGAAAGCGCCAGAATGACAAGGACAATGACAATAAATAGATAGATTATCTCCATCCCGGAAAGTTGGATGTCAAAATTAAAACTTCCGGAAGAAACGGCAATATTAAATTAATATTAACTACAAAAGATCGTTGGCCAGATTGGCAAGTTCCGACCTTTCTCCCTTTTCGAGTCTGACATGAGCATATAATTCATGGTGCTTGATCTTGTCGATCAGGGTTGATAGTCCGTTCGATTGTGCATCGAGGTAAGGAGTGTCAATCTGATAAATATCACCGGTGAATATGATCTTCGTGTTCTCCCCTGCCCTGGTGATGATCGTCTTGACTTCATGGGGTGTAAGGTTCTGGGCTTCATCCACGATGAAACAGACATTTGAGATGCTTCTTCCCCTGATATAGGCCAGCGGGGTGATCACCAGTTTCTCATTTTCCACCGCTTCCTGTATGACCTTGTACTCCTTGTCCTTCTCACTGTATTGGTTCTGAATGAACTTCAGGTTATCCCAGAGAGGTTGCATATAAGGATCGAGCTTTGATTTAATATCGCCGGGCAAGTACCCGATATCCTTATTGGACAGGGGCACAACCGGTCGGGCAAGATAGATCTGCTTGAAATTTCGTTTTTGCTCCAGTGCTCCTGCAAGCGCCAGCAACGTCTTACCGGTACCCGCAATCCCCTGAAGGGTAACCAGTTTTACCGCCGGGTTGAGGATGGCATGAAGGGCAAAAACCTGTTCGGCATTCCGGGGGGTTATCCGGTAACATGAATGCTTCTCAAGTTTTTCGATCCTTTCCGTGACAGGATTGTAATAGGAAAGCACTGAGCTTTTGCCGTTCCGGAGAATAAAATAATGATTTGGCAAAGGATTCCTGATCCCAAGATCCTCAGGCAAACAAAATCCGGTTTCGTACATCAGGTCGATCACAGTGCGGTCAAGCCCCTCGATCACAGATTTTCCCGTGTAGAGTGTTTCCACATCCTTGATCTTCCCGGTGAGAAAGTCCTCCGATGGAATGTTCAGTGCTTTGGCCTTCAGCCGAAGATTGATATCCTTGGAAACCAGTACTACCTTTTTCCCTGGATTTTCAGCAATCAGAAGCTGTGCCGCGTTCAGGATCCAGTGGTCGGCCTTGGTCTCTCCGAAAACTTCGTTGGCATCCAGTTTGCTTAGCTTCTTCATCACTACCTTGAATTTCCCCCCCTTCTGGTTGCCGAGTGATCGCCAACGGGTAAGCGTTGACCGGTGGCTCAGCTTATCCATGATCCGGATGAACTCACGTGCCTCGAAATTGATGGTATCATTGCCCTTCTTAAAGGCATCAAGCTCTTCAAGAACAGTGATCGGAATGGCTACGTCATTGTCTTCAAAGCTGTAGATCGCGTCATGGTTGTACAGGATAACGGATGTATCGAGCACGAAGATCTTTTTTTCCCTGGATTTCTTCTTCAGCATGGAAAATGATTTGCTAATGTTCAAATGTATAAGTAATAGGCAGGGTTTTATCGGAATGTATGGCGGAAGATATAAACAGTGGATTGTTGAGGATTTTTTTCAGGCTCAATATCATTGCGTTAGCGCGTTACCGTAGTGCTGGATGAATGGAGAGGCGGCAACACAATTTTCGTATATTTGGACTGGTTTTGGATTGCAACTCCTCAATACCCGGAAAATAGCCTGGAATGCCTGATAAAAAGCTCTTCCTTCTCGATGCAATGGCCCTGATCTACC
>CAYWHQ010000149.1:0-7082 GCA_964457665.1 uncultured Prolixibacteraceae bacterium
GATTGAAAGAGGCTGCACCCGACGTGTATGAAGATATGGTCAGGTACGGACGGCGAAACGTAGCCATGCTTACCATCGCCCCTACCGGATCGGTCAGCATTCTTACCCAAACAACCAGCGGCCTTGAACCGGTATTCGCCGTCTCCTATAAGCGGCGTAGAAAAGTGAATCCAAACGACCGCAATGTTAAGGTTACCTTCAAGGACGAAGTGGGCGATACATGGGAAGAATACAACGTGTTCCATCATAACTTCGTTACCTGGCTCGAAGCCAACGGATACAAGGAGGAAGAGGTCTCCAGAATGGATGATAACGGACTGAAAGAACTGATCCGACAGTCGCCTTTCTACAAAGCCACAGCCAACGACGTCGACTGGGTTGCCAAGGTAAAGATGCAGGGCGCTGTGCAGAAATGGGTCGACCACTCCATCAGTGTCACCGTTAACGTACCCAACGATACTCCCGAGGAGATGATCGGAACGATCTATGAAACTGCCTGGAAAAGTGGCTGTAAAGGCATGACCGTCTACCGTGACGGATCCAGGGCCGGTGTGCTCCTCAACAACGAAAACAAGGAGAAGGAAGCGAATGCCGATGAATTCCATGAAACACGTGCACCGCACCGCCCCGAACGTCTGGACGCCGAAATCGTCCGGTTCCAGAATGCCTATGAGAAATGGGTAGCGGTCGTTGGCCTTCTCAATGGCCGACCCTATGAGGTTTTTACCGGTCTCGCCGACGATTTCTGGGTCCCCAACTGGGTGCAGAAAGGCTGGATCGTCAAAACCCGCCCCGACGGAATGAACTCACGCTACGACTTTCAGTTCGAAGACCGCCAGGGATACAAGATCACCATCGAAGGCCTCTCCAGATCCTTTAACAAAGAGTACTGGAACTATGCCAAACTGATCTCCGGAATACTCCGCCATGGAATGCCCCTGCCTTTTGTTGTCAATATCATATCCAAGCTTCATTTTGAGGTCGACTCAATCAATACCTGGAAAAACGGCGTGGAAAGAGCCCTCAAGAAGTTCATACCCGATGGCACCAAAGCCGTAGGTGGTCAGTGCCCGAAATGTACCGATACCGCCGGACTGGTTTATCAGGAGGGATGCCTGGTTTGTAAAAGCTGCGGATATTCGAAATGTGGCTAAAAATGGAGCTTGTGGTAATCGAAGGTATGACTGTCGCGGATCTCTTTGATCTTTAAGGCGATCTCAAGAATGGCATCCAGCCGGTGCTGCCTGAACCACTGAATCGCAGCAGGCTTGTCGTGAACCGCATCGGCAAAGACAATGAAGAAATCATACTTGTATTTATGGAGCCATGCATAGGCTTTTTGATCCCCGTCAATAGCAGCATCAAAAGCTGCCAGATGGGGGAAACCCTTTTTCATCAGCCAGCCGGTCGCCTCTTCGCTGCCTCTGACAGCATGCGATAACGCTGCAATCTCGGGATATCCGTTCTCCATCAGCCATTTCAGGATGGCCTCATTCCCTTTCAACGTCTCTCCGAAAGCTAGCCAGATCTTCGGAGGAAAAATAAGCATTGAACCTGAACTTTTCATGGATCGTGTGTTGAACCTATTCGTATACCTTCACAGGAATTCCAGCCAATTGTACTCGTTCTGCAATCTTCTGCAACTCAGGCAGTGGAACCTTATGCAGACCTTTGGCAGGGGTGGCACGGGCGATGGAGTATATCATCACTGAAGCGGGCCGTATCTTGCACAGCTGTTCAATCCACTCCGCTGTCTCTTCATGGCGGGTATTGTCAATCTCTTCACCGGCAAACACACCCCGGAGGAACATCGACTGAATGATCACCTGCCCGCCGAAACAACGAAGATTATCAACCAGCGTATCATAGGAGACGGGTTGCACTGGATGATTCAGTATACGTGCCAGACGGTCGTTCCCGGCATCGAGTTTCTGGATATTGTAATTGAGACGGGTAAGCGCTTTGAACACATCCGCCCGGTGAAGCTGGGTTGCATTCGATAGTACCGCCACTCCTGACCGGGGTGATAGTTCGTCGCGGATGCGAAGGGTGTCGTCCACGATCCCGGCAAAATCCGGATGCAATGTCGGCTCCCCGTTCCCTGCATAGGTGATGGCATCAGGAAGGTACTGGTCGGCCGCAAGTTCTTCCAGCTTAATCCTCAGGTAACGCGCTACCTCATCGCGTGTGGGCAGATCACCCGGTGCAGGTTCCCGGAGCGATGTCCACCCACATTCGCAATATATACAGTTATAGGAACAGTATTTGTATCGTAAAGGCAGCAGATTTATGCCCAGGGATAAACCCAGTCTCCGGCTCCTCACCGGCCCAAAGATCACCTCATCAAACAGGAAAGACATACCAATTTATTGAAATGCAAAGTTCCAGAAAATATATAACTTTACCAATCAAATCGAAACCTGTTGACCACTCTCCGTGAAATTGGCGAACCGATCAGGCAACATCTCGAGACCTTCGAAGATACTTTCAAAGGATCCATGAAAAGCTCCGTGCCGCTTCTTAATACCATTACCAGGTATATCCTTCGGAGAAAAGGGAAACAGATCCGCCCTATGTTCGTCTTTCTTTCGGCATGTCTGACCGGTGAGGTCAGGGAGAGTACCTATCGTGCTGCCGCTCTGATCGAACTGCTTCACACCGCAACGCTGGTGCATGATGATGTGGTGGACGACTCTAACCTTAGAAGAGGATTTTTCTCGATCAATGCCCTCTGGAAAAACAAGATCGCTGTGCTGGTGGGTGATTATCTGCTGTCGAAGGGCCTGCTGATTGCCCTTGAACATGACGAATTTCAGTTGCTCAGGATTGTTTCCGGTGCCGTCAGGGAGATGAGCGAAGGCGAACTCCTCCAGATGGAAAAGGCCCGGCAGATGGATATCGGAGAGGAGATCTATTTCGAGATCATCCGGAAAAAAACCGCTTCCCTGATTTCATCTTGCTGCGCCTGCGGTGCTGCGTCATCCGGGGCCGATACGGATCAGATCCGCCTCATGAAAGAGTTCGGTGAACTTACCGGCATTGCCTTCCAGATCAAAGACGACCTGCTGGATTTTCAACCGGCAGCCTTTACAGGTAAACCCGGAGGATCCGACCTGCGCGAAAGAAAAATGACCCTCCCGCTGATATGGCTCCTTAACCATGCCACCAGGCAGGAGAAAAACTGGATCATCAATACGGTAAAAAGCTACGGGAATGATCCCGTGAGCGTTTCACGGCTCATCCATATGGTTCACGAGCGGGGAGGAATCGCCTATGCATCTGAAACTATGATGCGCTATCGCGGAAATGCCCTGGCCATCCTCCATGGATTCCCCGATACGGTCTGCCGGAAATCTCTTCAGGATTTGGTTCAGTTCACTACTGACCGGGAAAGATAGTCTTTGGATTTTATCCTTTTTTCAGCGTGAAGCCAAAGGTAGTTCCCACCCCGATCGTGCTCCGGCAATGGATGCTTTGCTGATGAGCTTCAATGATGTGTTTGGCGATGGCAAGCCCTAAACCCCTCCCTTTCTTGGTGGCGACTCTTCCACGGTCGGTGCGGTAAAAACGCTCGAAAACCCGCGGAATTTCCTCCTGTGCGATACCAATACCGTTGTCGGTCACCTCCGTCAGTATGAATTCGTCCATGTCGAAGAAATTGACCTTTACACGCCCCTCCACCACGTTCCGGTAACGGATCGCGTTATCCATGATGTTGGTCAGTACCTGGCGGATCTTCTCCCGGTCGGCCTCCACCCAAACCGGTTTCTCCTGGGGCGTGACCACAAATACAACATTCTTTTTGGTTGCCTTCATCTCCAGCATCTCCTGAACCTCTCTTGCAAGATGACAGATGTCGAACCGGGAGAGATTCAGCTTGACCTGACCGCTTTCAAGCTCCGAAATCTCATTCAGGTCCTCCACGATCCGGATCAAACGTTCCACACTGTTCTCCGTACGTTTCAGATAAACCCTATTGATCGAGGGATCTTCCAGCGCCCCGTCAAGAAGGGTAAGCACATACCCCTGGATATTGAACAAGGGGGTTTTCAGCTCATGGGAAACATTCCCGATGAAATCCCGGCGATACTGTTCCAGTTGCATTAGCCGGTCGATCTCCTGCTGTTTTTCTTGTTCCCATTCGGCTACCTCCTGCTGCACATTATCGAGAATACCATTCCCGCGTTTAATCTTGTCACGTTTATCCTTACCCACCTTGACACTGTGAATCGTCTTGTAGATAAGGCGGATCTTCCCGTAGATGAACCTTTCAACGGAATATCGTATGCTGAGGAAGGAGATCAGAAACAGCAGCCCTGTACTGGTAAGCAAAGCAATGTAGGTGTTGGTGTTACCAAAAGCCCCAGGAAAAATGATTAGGACACTCAGGGAGAAGACCACCGCGTATATGCCCGAGATGATCAGACCGTTCAGGAAAGCAAGGGTCCGGGAGTCGTGGAATCTCATTCTTCCTCAAACTTATAGCCCACCCCTTTGATCGTCCGTATGGTATCGATCTTAAGCTTCTCCCTGATCCTGCGGATATGGACATCTATGGTGCGGTCGCCCACAACAACATCATCACCCCATACAGAAGTGAAGATATCTTCCCGGGTCACCACCTTGTCTTTCCGGGAAACCAGAAAATAGAGCAATTCGAATTCCTTTCGGGCAAGAATGATCTCTTTTTTACCCCGTAATACCGCGTAACGGTCACGGTCGATGGTAAACTCCCGGGTGACCAGTACACTGGTCTCCTCGGCTCCGCTGTATCTGCGGAGGATAGCCTGAACCCTGCTCAGGAAAAGTTTTGGTTTTATGGGTTTGGCGATGTAGTCGTCGGCGCCTGCTTCAAAACCCGCTATCTGGGAATAATCCTCACCCCGGGCCGTCAGAAAGGCAATCAGCGTATGCCCCAGCTCCGGAATCTGCTTCAGCTCAGCACAGGTTTCAATGCCATCCATCCCTGGCATCATTACGTCAAGAATGATCAGATGTGGACGGTGCTCCCTTGCAATGCCCAGCGCCTTTTCTCCGCTTGTTGCCTTAAATACCTGATATCCTTCACGCGCCAGATTATACCCGAGAAACTCCAGGATATCCTTCTCATCATCTACCAGAAGGATCCGCGTATCTTTTGGTTCCATATGCTCAGAATCGCGCTGCAAAGATAGCTGACTATTATATATATATGGGTTATTGTGAAAATTTAATAAATTGTTAATATGGATTTTAGTAGTTTTATCCCCTGAATGAAACAGTTAACACTGATATTTGCTGCCATGCTTCTGACCCTCTGCATTTCTGCACAGCGGTTTCATGGCGGACTGATGGCCGGGGGTGTTGTCAGCCAGGTTCAGGGCGACTCGTATGGCGGATTCCACAAACTGGGGCTATTTGGCGGAGGATTTGTATCACTTGACCTTTCCAGGTACCTTTCTCTCCAGATGGAGCTCGGTTTTATCCAGAAAGGTAGCCGCGAAAATGCCGATCCTGAACATGAGAAATTCAACTCCTACCTTCTCAGGATCAACTATGTGGAGGTTCCAATCCTTTTCCAGGCAACGCTTTTCGGCAGGGTGTCGCTGGAACTGGGTCCGGCCATGGATGTGCTCATCGGCTCGTACGAAGAATATAACCAGGAAGAGGTCGATAATGTGGTTCCTCTTCGCCCCGTAACATTGTCGGCCATCGCCGGCGTATCGGTATACATCATACCGAAAATGCGGATCAATTACCGGTTCAATATGTCGATCCTCAGCATCCGCGACGGGTTGACCAATGGATATTACAAAAGATTCGGCACCTACGGTCAATATAACGATCTGATGTCGTTATCGGTTTTTTACTCCTTTAAATGATGATGGTTCCGGATCGAAAACGGTTGGTGGTGGGGCTTACTGGCGCCTCAGGAATGATTTACGGAAAAATACTGCTCGAACGCCTGGCTTCGCTGCATGATTCTACCTATGAATTACATGCGGTGCTTTCATCTCAGGCAGAGAAGGTCTGGGAATTCGAGATCGGCCCTTTCAGTCCGCGGGACTATCCGTTCCGGTTTTATGCCCACGATGATTTTTTTGCCCCGATGGCTTCCGGCTCGGCAGGATTTGGCACCATGATCATTTGCCCCTGTACGATGGGAACCATGGGCAGGATCGCCTCCGGTGTATCGATGGACCTGATGACCAGAGCTGCGGATGTGATCCTGAAGGAACGTGGCAAACTCATCCTGGTGCCACGTGAAACCCCTTACAGCAGTATTCATATCCGTAATATGGAGATCCTCACCAGTGCCGGAGCTGTGATCTGTCCCGCCTCCCCATCGTTTTACTCCCGACCTGCAACAGTCACCGACCTGGCTGCCACGGTGGTCGACAGGGTACTTCAGCTGGCCGGAATCAACCTTCCCGGCTATCGCTGGGGCGAAGAACCCGATACCACCTGATCAGGATCCCTGCCGGCAAAGCGGATATTCCGCATTATTTTGGGGTATCCGATCCGTCTGACCGCCGTTTCCCTGAAAAGTTCCGTGAACTTCTCCTCCGTCAAACCAAACCAGTCGCAGCGGGTCATGGTCTGCAGATTCACCGGAATCACACAGGAAAGATCCTCCGAAGGGATGGCTTTGCGGTTGTAAGGACATACTTCCTGGCAGATATCACAACCATATATCCTGTTCCTGAACTTTCCGAAAAACTCCTCCGGAATTTCACCGGGATTTTCAATGTTATGATAGGCGATGCAGCGGTCGATGCGGAGCCTGTAAGGTTCCTCGAGCGCCCCTGTGGGACAGGCCTTTATACACTGGTCGCAGTTTCCGCAACGGTCATACCCGGGTGGATCGGGATCAATCCGGGCCGAGGTCAGGATCAATCCGATGCTGACATAGGAACCCAGAATCGGATGGATCAGCAGGCTGTGTTTCCCGATCCACCCTGATCCGCTCCGCTGCGCCCACTGCTTTTCCAGGACAGGGCCGGAATCATGAAATATTCTGGCCTCCGATCCAGGATATAGTAAGGAAAGGACCCCTGTGAGTTTTTTTAACCCTTTCAAAATCCTTTTACGCTTGTCGGTTC
>CAYWHQ010000150.1:0-7069 GCA_964457665.1 uncultured Prolixibacteraceae bacterium
GGAGGGTGAACTGGCTGACGACCAGCAGATCGCCCCCGGCTTCCGTAACATTCAGGTTCATCACACCGGAACTGTCGGAAAAAACCCTCAGCCTGCTAATCTTACCGGCAAGCCAGAGAACATCGTCAGGCAGGTCGTCTTCCCCTATGCCCAAGAGGATCAGCAGACCGGAACCAATTTTTCCTGTAAGTGTTTCTCCTGTTGTAACAGAAGCTTCTGATACACGTTGAATGACTGCGCGCATTAATGATCTCTCCTTTTTTTTTATTTTTGAGGATTGAATCTTCATGAAGTGACATGACAAAGTTAAGTGTTAATATCAATAAAATCGCCACCCTCAGGAATGCACGCGGGGGTAATTTACCTGACCTGCTCAAGGCTGCTGCCGACATTGAACGCTTCGGGGCACAGGGTATCACTATACATCCCCGGCCCGATGAACGGCATATCCGGTACAGCGATGTATACGACCTGAAAGGCCAGGTGTCAACTGAATTTAATATTGAAGGATACCCGTCGGAACGTTTTATCGGGATGGTGCTGGCCGTCAGACCGGACCAGGTCACCCTGGTCCCTGATCCGCCGGATGCCCTGACCTCCAATGCCGGTTGGGATACGGTCAGGAATGCAGACTTTCTCCGGGAGGTCATCACCCGGTTCCGGTCGGCCGGGATACGTACCTCTATCTTCATCGAAACCGACCCGTTGATGATCAGGAAAGCAGCGGAAACCGGGACCGACAGGGTGGAATTGTACACCGAGTCGTATGCCCGGAATTATCCTGCCGGCAGCGAGGAAGCTGTCAAGCCTTTCAGGGATGCCGCAATCGTGGCGACGGAGGTAGGTCTTGGCATTAATGCAGGGCATGATCTGAATCTGCAGAATCTCCGGTTTTTTGCCCGGGAGGTACCCGGATTGCTGGAGGTGTCGATCGGACATGCCCTGATATGCGATGCCCTTTACCTTGGACTGGAAAATACTGTTCAACTCTATCTCAGGCAACTTTCATGATCAACCGGACACTGATATTTCTGATCATTGCATTCGTTCCTTTGTCGGTCTATCCTGGCAGCGGGAACCGGTGGATCAGGAAAGCCCAGAGATTGCACCGTAGAATAATTACGATCGACTCCCACAACGACACACCCCTGCGCATGATGCAAAAGGGATTTGATATCACCCGCCGGCATGATCCGGTGAAAGAAAGGTCGAAAGTGGATATTCCGCGCATGATTGATGGAGGGCTCGATGGTGCATTTTTTGCCGTGTTCCTGTCGCAGGGAAGATGCGATTCAGGCGGATACCGGCGTGCCTTTGACAGAGCCGGTCTCATCTTCGACACACTCGAAAAGGTGGTTTCGGGAAACAGCCGTCTCATGGGGATGGCGTTTACCCCGGATGATGCACGGCAGCTTAAACAGGAAGGGAAACGCATAATTTTTATCGGCATCGAGAATGGTTATCCGGTCGGAACAGATACCTCCCTGATCCGGTATTTCTTCAACCGCGGGGCCAGGTATATAACCCTGTGTCACACCGCCAACAATCAGCTTTGCACCTCCTCCACCGACACGGCAGGACATCGGGGCCTGACAGCCCTGGGCAGGGCTGTTGTGGAAAAAATGAATGAACTGGGTATGATGATCGATATTTCGCATGCCTCCGACCAGGCAGCATCCGAGATACTGGATTACTCCCTGTCGCCCGTGATCGCTTCGCATTCCTGCGCCCGGTCACTGTGCGATAATCCGAGAAACCTGAACGATTCACTTCTCCGCAAACTTGCACTGAATGGCGGGGTCATCCAGATGTGCATTCTCAGCGAATATGTAAGAATGTCGCCGCTCAGCAAAGCCCGTGATTCTGCAAGGAATGAGTTAAGAAAAAGATTTCACAATTTCGACAACCTCACCGAAGAGCAGATGAGGGAGGCACGAAGGGAGTGGAACCGGATTGATGAGATGTTCCCGCTGAAACTGGCAACTGTCAGCGATGTGGCCGACCATATCGACCATATCGTGAAGATCGCCGGTATCGGACATGTGGGGATTGGTACGGATTTCGACGGCGGCGGCGGATTGGAAGGTTGTTTTGATGTTTCGGAAATGACCGGTATTACCGCCGAACTTCTCCGCCGGGGATATCGTGTCAGGGACCTTCGTATGATATGGAGCGGAAACCTGTTCCGGGTAATGAATGCCAATGCAACCATTGCACAGCAAATACAGTCTTCAAAATAAAACATATGGAAACCAGAATCAGGAATGGATTTTTTTCGGGACGTGTGTTACTGGTGGCACTGTCGCTGATTACAGGTATCATTGCCGGTTTTCTGGCCGGTTACTTCATTGCCGGCGGAACAGATGACGGGCAGTTTGCAAGGGATGAGCTGAACGGAACCTTTTACGACACGCGATCCTACAGTGATATGAAACTGGCTGATAACTTTCTTTTTGAGGGAATCTCCGGCAAGGCAGGCTTCACTGTAAGATACTCACCCAGGATTACCGAAGCCAGGATCACGGTAAATTCAGATTACCCGCTGAAAATTGTGGCCGAGTTCGACCAGGGTAATTTCGGTGTGATGGGTGTGCAAACCTTCACCGTGAGCGATGAATCCAGGATATTCAGCGGCGGCAACTATGTGCAGATCGAGAATACAGGCGACAATCAGTACGCTTTTCAGCTCTATAACCGGAATACTCTTCCGAATCCGGTCACTTTCAAGGTACTCAGCAACGACATGCAGGTTTACCAGTACGGAGTGACAATCAACAGGGAGTGAACGATGCCTTCAGGTCGGCGCTGACCGTGGAGGATATCGGTCGGATCAGGGCGGTTCCCAAGAGCGATCTGCACAACCATGGCATGCTCGGTGGCGATCAGGCAACTATTGAAACGTTTTACGGGCGCCGGCTACCTCCTTTCATCGCCCGGCAGAGGGGTATAGCTGACCTGAACAGGTGGATATTTGAAGAGTTTAAACCTTTTTTTGACCTGCCCGGTGCATATGAGAAGGCCATTGAGGCGACGTTTGTAAGGGCAGTTGCCGACGGTATCAGGGTACTGGAGATGAGCATCGATGTTTTCTTCAACAGGATGGCAGGGGTAACACCCCGGCAATCTGTTGATATACTTCGTGGCTGTCACAGGACTTTCGGGCCGGATATACTCTTTTATCCGGAGATCGGTTTTCCCCGTACGATGGACCCTGCTGAGGTACTGACAGCGCTTGAACCCTATTTTAGCCTTGGCTATTTTCGTTCGGTCGATATGTATGATGATGAGAATGCCAGGCCTGTCGTGGCATTCAGGGAAGTATTCCGGATTGCGCGCAATCTTAAGATGCGATGCAAAGCGCATGCAGGTGAGTTCGGGAATGCCGGATCGGTCAGGGAAGCCGTGGAGGAACTCGATCTTGACGCCGTACAGCACGGAATTGGCGCTGCCTCGGATCCCGATGTGATGCGCTACCTGGCTGCGCGGGGGGTCCTCCTGAATGTGTGTCCCACGAGCAACATTAAACTTTTAAGAATCAGTTCCTACCAGACCCATCCCATCAGGAAGCTCTTTGACCATGGTGTGAAGGTGACCATCAATACCGATGATGCACTGATCTTCGGCGACGGGAATTCGGAACAATATCTGAAACTATACAAGGCCGGGCTTTTTTCTGCCGGGGAGCTCGACGAGATCCGTCTGAACGGACTGGGTCACTCAGAAATAACCTGATTTTTTCACTCACCTGATTTCGATCGTCCTGCTGTAGGATCTGTCTCCCACATACCAGACATAGGATCCCGGTTTCAAACGGGAGGCGTCGATCCTGATCTGACGAGTTCCTGCAGGGATACCTCTCCACAAGATCAATTGTTCACCTTTCCCTGAAATGATGTAAAACCGGGTGAAGGTGTCGGCGGTCATTTCCCATTTAAAGACAATATCCTGGTTTCTTTCCAGAACGGAGCGATCAGGTGGATCGGTGAGGTTCACCGGGAGGGAAGCAGCCGGAGGGTTCTCCACCCTGTCCGGGGGTGAAGGCTTAACCGCAGGAGGTGTATCAGCAGCCGGTTTAATCCCAACCGGCATGGGTTTCTCTGTCAGAGTTCCTTGCTGCACTGGTTCCTGAATACATTTTTTTTTGCCTGTGAAGAGGAAAACAAGGAGTACGATGAGCGCTGCCAATGCGATCAGCGGGATCACAACACGGGCAATTCTTTTATGGCTGCATCCGGAGCGGGGTTTTTCCGGCAACGGGGTCTCCTTTGGTTTAGACTGGTCCATGATGATGGCATCCACGCCATTCGCCTGGAAGAGGGAAGGAAAATTTTTCCGAAGGCGGAGCCTGCGGGCAAGTTCCCGATCATCCTCGAGCCGGTACTCGAAGCTGGCTTTCTCCTGTGGTGAGAGTTCTCCCGCAAGATACTTCTCGATCAGTTCGTTGTCGGACATTTTCCCCACGATACGAAAATAGAACATTTTCTTTCATAGCATGTTAAATTTTCATCATGTAATGGAATTTTCCTAACACAAAAGGATGAAAACTTCTCCCTGATACTCCTTTTCCGGAATCAGGGCCTGGAATGGATGGTCTGGATCATGAAGAGGTAGGTATCAAAACTGATGGAGTTGACAATGGATTCCACGGCACGGGTGAGTGCAGGATCAGGGCCCATCAGCGCCCCACGGATGGTGAATACCTGGTAATCGTGTTCAATTGCACCGAAATAGGTTGCCAGTGCGCAACCGGTTGAACTGAGCCCGCAAATGAAGAGGGTATTGCATCCGGTTTCTTTCAGGAGTCTGTCAAGGTCGGTTTTCTTGAAGGCATTAGGATGGTTTTTAATCACCCGGTGTTCTTTTTTGGCGGTAATGATGGAATCGGTGAACTCGAAAGGAGCGCTGCCCGGTTGCGGACCCCATTTCGGGTCGGTATGATAGATCCGGAAGACGGGAATGTCGTTCTGATTGGCGACCCAGATCGCTCCGTTGGTGATCTGGATGGCAAGTGCCTGCCCCTCGTTTGCCATGTGCGGGAGCCATGCGTTCTGGATATCGATTATCAGCAGGGCCGCCTTCACAGGCTCCGGTGTGACGGATGTGTCGGAAACAGCCTTTCCTGCAATGGCCGAAAGGGGAAGGAGCAGAAGTAAGATAAAGATGTTTTTCATTTTTTTTTTACAAAAGTATCGCCGGATGGCAATGTTAAAAAATAATATCGGTGAAATATTTCGGATGGCCGGGTAACCCTGGAATATTTCGGTACCAGTTCCGGGATAGTTCATGCAGCCTATTTGCGCACCCTGATCCCCAGAGAGATCATTTTCCGGATCCCGTCAAATGCAAGTAACAGGTAGAGCAAAACTGAAAAAAGCCAGATGACACCCAGGTTGAACCACATGGTTTGAATCTGCCAGTTTCCGAGAATTTTCTCCGGTGCATAGAAGTGAGCATTTCCGTTGCGATATACAGGTTTCATAAACACCGGGTCTTTTTTTCGGATCAGTTTATGGTCCCCTTCAATGATCCTGGTCATGCCGTTGCGGTCGGTAACAAAGTCGGCAAGGTTTTCATTATGGTATTGTTCCCGCAGTTTCTGAATGCCCTCCGGACCATGTTCCCGTTCCAGTGCATTATATACGGCATCGCGCTGCCTGCTTACCTGGCCGAGCCGGCCGGAAAGGATCCGGCTTGCTGAGTCGAGCCATGCAACGGATATTTTATAGAGTGAATCACTGAACCGCGCTGTTGTCAGCAGGGAGTGAAAAGAGGGGGTGTCAAGTCCGGATTCCTTTGCAACGAGCGGAAACTCATTGCGAAGGATCTGCATTTTCGCCGATGCTTTTTCGATATCTTTGTTCAGTGTCAGGTTTCTTCTGCACTGGCCGAGCATCAATTCCATCATAGGTACCTTAAAGGCGATCAGATAGTTATAGTGGGAGATTTTCCGGTCAAAAGGAAAGAAACGTTTTTCGTAGCGGTTGTTCCTGAACTGTTCTACTGCCAGTGCCTCATAAGCCCACCGGGAGGTCATGAGGTTACCAACAAAAGGTACACGTTCCTGACTGGCGATGGAAGGGTTCAGTTTGTCAAATGGTACCACGGTACCGCTGAGAAGCAACTGGGGGACCAGGATAAAGGGTATCAGTATGTAGATGGCGACAATTGAATCGAGTCCCGCGGAGATATTCAGTCCAACCATATTGGCAAAAAAAGCGGTACTGAATAAAATTATCCAGTAACTGAATGTCATGCCTTTAATTTCCAAAATCCAGTTGCCGACCAGAACATATAGCAGGGTTTGTATTGCCGACAACACCAGCAGGTAAGATACTTTGGAGAACAGGTAACTGTTCCGGTTGAGACTCAGAAAAGCTTCTCTTTTGAGGATCTTTCGGTCGCGGAAGATCTCCTCGGCACTAACCATCATTCCGATAAACAACGCGACAACCACACTCATGAAAAGGTATGCCACCAGGTTGGGGTTGGCGGAGAAGCGATATTCATCCTGTTGGTGCCATCGTATCAGAAAAGCCAGGATGGCTGCCAGAACCGGGGCCTCCAGAAGGTTGATGAGCAGGTATTGTGTGTTGGTTATTCTCGACAGCAGATTTCGGGTCCCAAAGATCCTCCACTGGCTGAAGTTGCCTGGAATACTGAATTTTCCGGGGGGCAGCGGGAGCTTTTCATCGTTGAGTTTCAGCTGGGGTTGTATGTTCCTTCTGAAGAGATTATACCAGGTTTCCGGACTCATTTTCCTTCCGGACGTCTGTTTGCCGTATTCACTGATGGTTTTGGCCTCTGTGATTCTCAGGATCTGTTCCGGGTTGACATATCCGCATGAGAGGCATTCGCTTTCGTTTGGATTGACATGGTGGCTGATCCTTTTAAAGTAGGTGACCGCCTCGACAGGGTTGCCATAATACACGGGATAACCTCCTTTGTCGAGGATCAGCAGGGTATCAAAGATTTTAAAGATATCGGAGGAGGGCTGATGAATATTCACCACAACGATCCGTCCCTGAAGGGTCTGTTCCTTGAGCAGCATCATCACCATTTCAGAATCGAG
>CAYWHQ010000151.1:0-1902 GCA_964457665.1 uncultured Prolixibacteraceae bacterium
CAGAGACAGTTTTTATTCACATAATCCTTTATCAACCAATGTTAATAATTAATTCAAATTCTTATAAATCAATTAAATAATAAATATTTTAAGTTCATTCTTTGTGAAATATAATCTCTTTAGCAAAAATCCAACTTTTCTGTGATTAACTATTCCACAAAGCTGACAGCATAAAAAACATAAATGAAATATATTAAACTTAAATGAATATTAATAGTAATATATCGTTAATTGAAAAAATTACGGAGCTAAAAACCATAAAGAAAGCCATCATTCTGGCTCATTATTATCAGATTCCTGAAATTCAGGATATTGCAGATTATGTGGGCGATAGCCTTGGATTATCCCGAATAGCGCATCAGACAGATGCCAGGATCATTGTATTTGCCGGAGTACATTTTATGGCTGAAACAGCAAAAATTCTTAATCCCTCAATTAAGGTGTTGTTACCGGATCTTAATGCAGGATGTTCCCTGGCCGATTCTTGTCCAAAGGACGATTTTAAACGGTTTATAGACCGTTATCCTGATCATGTTGTAATATCATACATTAACTGTTCGGCTGAAATCAAAGCTTTGTCGGATATAATATGTACATCGGGAAATGCTGTTAAAATTGTAATGTCGATACCAGAAGAGCAAAAGATCATTTTTGCACCAGATAAAAACCTGGGAAGCTATATCATGAATATCACCGGAAGAGAGATGGTATTATGGAATGGTACCTGTGAAGTACATGATATTATTAAAAGTGAAGAGATTATATTGCTTAAACAGCGGTATCCTGAAGCGAAATTAATTGCACATCCTGAATGTCAGGCAGTTATACTTGAAATGGCTGATTTTATAGGTTCCACAACACAACTATTGCAATTCACCAGGAACGACAGTGCGGGAAGTTACATTGTTGCTACAGAAACAGGTATACTTCACCGGATGAAGCAAAATTCACCGGAAAAAGAGTTTTACATTGTTCCTGCTGATGAAAAATGTTCCTGTAACGATTGTCCTTATATGAAATTGAATAACCTGAATAAATTGTATTATTGTCTGAGGGATGAAGACCCTGAGATCGTATTGTCGCCGGAATTAATGGATAAAGCGAGAAAGCCGATCCTCCGGATGCTTGATATTTCCTCATCATAGGAATATGAAAAAATATATTTTAGTTATATATTTTGTACTTTTTCAACTCATTGTTTCCTGGGGGCAGGATAGTATTATACACAATGGTTATCACAAATTCTATTATCCATCCGGAATAATTTCCAGTGAAGGGATGCTGAAGGATGGGCAGCCTGATGGTTACTGGAAAGCCTACTATGAGACAGGAAAATTAAAATCGGAAGGGAACAGAAAAGATTTTCAGCTTGACGGGATCTGGAAATTTTACAATGAAGAGGAGAAACTGATACTGGCGATACATTATCTTAACGGAAAGAAAAACGGTAGCAAGATTAGTTATTTTAAAGATGAAACCGTAGAGGAAAACTTTCTCAATGACGTAAAGGATGGTGTTACAAAAGTGTTTTGGCCCGACGGTCTTCTTAAAGCTGAAGTCCCATTTGTGAAAGGGATGGAGCAGGGATATGGGAAAGAATATGCCCGCGACGGGACCATAATCACGCTGGTGGAATATAAGAAAGGTTTTGTGGTTGACCGGTTACGGATCAACCGGCGCGATAATGAAAGTCGAAAACAGGGAAGGTGGTATTATTTCTATCCTGACGGAAAGATCCGCCAGGAGGGTTTTTACCGTGACGATAAGAAACATGGGTTTTTTAAAGATTATGCCGGGAATGGAGATCTGATCGCGATCAATAAGTATTCAGAAGATGTTTTAATTCCGGAAGCACCTGAAATTCAGAAACTTGATATCATAAATGATTATTATCCCGATGGC
>CAYWHQ010000151.1:1912-7023 GCA_964457665.1 uncultured Prolixibacteraceae bacterium
TTCCATGTACAGGAATGGGACGCCCGAAGGTGTCAGACAGGAATACAATCCCGACGGAACCATTTGTAAATCATTCATTTATCATAACGGTTTTGTAACAGGTGAGGGTTTGATAAAGGAGGATGGCAGCCGCGATGGAATCTGGAAGGAATATTATCAGGGCGGAGCAATTCGTGCCGAAGGTCTTTATGAAAACGGGAAACAAAGTGGCGAATGGAAGTTTTACCATCCCGGGGGCGCACTGGAGCAGGCGGGCCGGTTCAATAAGAACGGAAACCCAGAAGGAGCCTGGAGATGGTATTATGAAACCGGCGCACTCATGCGGGAAGAGAATTTCCGGAATGGAATCAGAGATGGAATCCTGACGGAATATGATGAGCAGGGAAACCTTCTGGAGCAGGGTGAATTTCTTGACGGACTGGAAGAGGGACCCTGGATTGAAACCTCGGGCGATGTATGTATGAAGGGCTCATACCGGGAGGGCCTACGGCACGGCATGTGGATGATTTATCAGCTTGAGCGGGGCATGGAGCGAATCGACTCTATTCTTATTTTCAAGGGTAATTTTCAGGATGATTCTCCCGACGGAAAACATAGTCACTATTATGATGAAGGGCGCCTGAAAGAGGAGGGTGTGTATATAATGGGTAAGAAGGAAGGCGACTGGGTCAGATATAATCCTGATGGGACACCATTTATTATGATCACATTCAGGAACGGAACAGAAATCAAATACGACGGAGTCAGAATAAAACCTCCGTTTGAGGAGGAACCACAACCATGAAGGAACTAAGGAAAAAGAAGGCGGAGGAAACGATTCGCCTTAACAAGTACATTGCCAATGCCGGGATATGTTCACGCAGGGAAGCAGATAAACTTATTGAGGCTGGGGTTATCCGGGTGAACGGCAAAATTGTGACAGAGCTGGGAACCAAGGTTTTGCCTACGGATAAGGTGCAATATGGCGACCAGCCGATCCGGGGAGAAAAGCTGAGGTATGTGTTGCTCAACAAGCCAAAAGGATACATTACCACACTGAAGGATCCGGGAGAGCGTAATACCGTCATGATGCTCGTTGCAAATGCCTGCCGGGAGAGAATATATCCGGTAGGGAGGCTCGACAGGAACACCCTCGGATTATTGTTGTTTACAAATGATGGCGTGATGGCCAGGAAGCTTACACATCCCAGGTTTGGCATAAAAAAAATATATCATGCGGAACTCGACAAGCCCCTTTCTAAAAATGATCTGTTACAAATAGAAGAAGGGGTGGAGCTTGAAGACGGAAAAGTTAAAGCCGACAAGGTTGATTATGTCGGCGACGGCAAGGATCGCAAACAGATCGGAATAGAGTTGCATTCGGGTAAAAACAGGGTTGTTAGGAGGATCTTTGAGAAACTTGGTTACCGGATTGTCAAGCTCGACAGGGTATATTTTGCAGGTTTGACCAAAAAGAATCTTCCAAGGGGCGAATGGCGTTTTTTGGAAGAGAAAGAGATCAACATGCTGAAAATGATCAGCGGATAAAACTTTATCATGAAACCCATCAGCATTTATATTGTGGAAGATGAATTGCTGATTTCAGCCAGTCTGAAATCGCAACTACAAAGCTTCGGGTATGAAATTCTCGGATCGTCCACAAGGGGCGAGATTTGCCTGGAGGAGGTGGAAAATCTTTCGAAACAAGGCAAAGAACCGGAAATCATCCTGATGGACATTCATCTGAGAGGAGATATGGATGGCATTGAAACGGCCAAAAGACTGGGGGAGAGGTTTCATTCGGCCATTATATTTCTTACCGGGCAGAGTTCTAAAGAGGTTTATGAAAGATCGTTCCGGATCAAACCGTTTGGTTACCTGCTTAAACCGATCGACATGGAACAGACCAAGATGACCATCGAGATTGCCGCATACCAGAGAAATCTGGAGATAGAGAACCGCATTTACCAAAAGAAACTGGAAGATCTGCTTGAAAAGCAAACCCAGGAAAAATCAGAACAATTAAAGTTGTTTAAAGCGATCTTTGATATTTCACAAATCGGGTTTGCTGTCGTACAGGATGAAAAATTGCTTTTTTACAATGAGCGTACCGCAGAGATATTCGGCATACCGAAAAATCATGCCGGTTTTTTTGAAATCAGCCAGATGGTGCAATTGCTTCATCACGACGACAGAATGATGTTTGTCGATATGTACAATGCCCAGCATAACGGGGAGGATCCCTCTTCGCGCATCCGGATCAGGGTTTTAGGGAATGGCATATCTGAAAAACTTGTCGAGGCACATACGCGTCTTATTCTCTATAACGGAAGAACGGCATTGCACCAGGCGTTCATCGACATCACCGAAATACTTAGCAACAACTGATAGGCTCTATGAAAAGTTATTTCCCGATTTTATTGATGTTTTGGCATTTATCGGTAACCGGACAACCGGAAATGAAAGATATGATCAATGCCGCCGGGGATTACACCAAATATCCCCACGATCTGCTTTTAATATTTGATAGCACAAAAGTTAGGGTTTTTGAAACAGGTCTGACGCATGTCGACAATCATACCCTGACCAAGGTACTTACCCGGAAAGGGGCGTTGGAGCTGAGCGTAATCAGGACCGGTTATGAACCTTTATCAGCTTTTGTGGAATACCGGAAAGTGGTCATTCACCGGAAGAACGGGAAGCAGGAAATGCTCGATCCTGCGCAAACAATGGATTATCCTGCACCTGCCCGGGCTATATACTGGGGGGCGCGTGAGATCATGCTGGGGGTCGGAAGACTTGAACCAGGCGATGCGGTGGAGGTGGTCACCTTCAGAAAAGGATATACCTATGCTTTGTTGCAGGATGATGACGAAGAAAGATTCATTCCGCCTATGAGGGGACATTTTTATGATATCGTGGACTTTTTTGCCTCATACCCTGTAAAGCTCAAGGTATACCAGGTTGAAGTACCCCGCGATAAAACACTGCAGTTCCGTTTCTATCATGGGGAGTCTGAATCCTCATGTATTCTGGCGGAGGATCATCTGGTATATACTTTTTCGAAAAAGGAGATCCTTCCGGTTAAGACTGAACCACGGATGGTTGCGCAGTCGGATGTGCTTCCCAAACTTCTTTTATCCACATCGCCTGACTGGTATGCAAAGTCAAAATGGTTTTACGGGGTTAATGAAGATTATGGCAGTTTTGAATCCACGCCTGAGATCAAGGCAAAAGTTGATGAGATACTGGCCGGGGCGAAAGACGAATGGGATTCGGTAGGCAGGCTAACCCACTGGTGTGCCGATGAGATCCGGTATTCAGGTATTTCGATGGGAAAAGGAGAAGGATACACCCTGCACACAGGAGAGATGAATTTTCGTGATCGTTGCGGAGTTTGCAAGGACAAGGCCGGGATGCTCATCACCATGCTCAGGGCAGCAGGATTTGAATCCTTTCCGGCCATGACGATGGCAGGATCGAGGATCGACTATATTCCTGCCGACCAGTTCAATCATTGTGTTACTGTCGTAAAAATGAGCGACAACAAGTATCATCTGCTTGATCCCACCTGGGTTCCTTTCATCCGTGAATTATGGTCGAGCGCCGAACAGCAGCAACAATATCTGATGGGTCTTCCGGAGGGAGCCGATCTGGCCACGACCGATCTTTCGCCAGCCGGGAACCATTTTGTCAGAATAAACGGTGTATCGGAGATCCGGCAGGATGGTTCAATAAAGGGCAGGATCACCATTACGGGAGAAGGGCAGTCGGATGCCGCCATCCGGGGGATGTTCAGGTATTCGAATCCATCGTTCTGGTTTCAATCGGTTGAACGGGAGATTCTGCGGTTGTATCCCCATGCTGTGGTCACACACATAAAGTACAACGATCCGATGAATTACATTCACGAACCCGTATGGGTGGCGATAGATTATACCATTAATGATTTCGCGGTGGTGTCGGGAAACAAGATGTCGTTCATACCGCTAAGCGCTGCCCAGATCTTCAAAAATTATCAGGGACATCTCTTTTTTGATACGCATCTGAAAGAGCGTAAATATTCCTTCAGGGACCGGTGCACCCGACAGGTTGAGATCAGTGAAAGTATTTCACTGCCCGGCAATATCACGGCCGGCAGGATACCTGCTGCTCAGCAGACTACCGGTACTGCGGCCACGTTTGAAGGAGGATATACCCTGGGCAACAGGGTGTTGGAATTCAACGCCCGTGCTACCTATAACAAAAGGATCTATGAACCGGGTGACTGGCCGGAATTCAGATCTGCCGTGGATGCTCAGAACAGATTCGGCAATGAACAGGTTGTTGTTACCTTGAACAATTAATCCACGACCATTATGAAAAAGTCATTTGTCACCCTTTTGATTTTGCTTCTGTTAGTTGTAGCAGAGCGCAATCTATTCGCCCAAATCCCGGCTTCCGATTCCAGGTACCTGCAACTTACCAGGGAATATACCCTGAATCCGGACGGATCGACTGTTTACAGGTTTATCAAGGAGCAGGAACTGCTTACTTACCGGTCGTTTCATAACCTTTACGGAGAAACGTTCGTGGTGTATGATCCTTCATGGCAGAAGCTGAATATCAATACATCGTATACTATAATGGCCGATGGTAAAAAAATTGATACCCCTGCCAATGCATTCAATGAAGTGCTTCCGTCGTTTGCGGCCAATGCTCCGGCCTGGAACGGATTACGAGAGATGGTGATCACGCATACCGGCCTGGAACGCAATGCCCGGATCCATCTGGATTATGAAATCCATTCCAGGCCGCCTGTGGTGACTGGAATTTCGGGATCGGAGATACTGGCCGAACCGGATCCGGCTGATAAAATTACAGTCAAGATTCGGGTTCCCTCAGGAACAACATTGTTCCATTCATCGCTGAACGGTGCAAAGCAGCCGGTGCTGACCAGAGAGGGAGCATTTGATGTTTATACCTGGGAGGTGCAGGATGCCGGTGTAGTGACGCCGGAAGAGTATCAGACTACGGGTTGGAGGGGATATCCAAGGATCATCTTCTCGACCCTGCAACCGCACGAGGTCATTCGTGAAATTGGTCTTCAGCCGGCTATTGGAGCAGAGATCACCCCTGCGATGAAAGAGGCT
>CAYWHQ010000152.1:0-473 GCA_964457665.1 uncultured Prolixibacteraceae bacterium
TTGCTCAGACTATCGGCATAGCGGCGATCGAGAAAAAACTCGTGTCCCTGGTTTACGGGGGAATACTCCGGGATGGAGCTCTTCACGGGTAGGTCAAAAAGATACTGGTAATAGAGTTCCATCCGAAACCGAAGATTCGGATGGAGCAGGTAATTATACCCGGCGGCTGCCTGCCATGAACGGCTGAAGCCCAGTTCCGTGTTGGGTTGCCATGCAACGCCGCCGGGGGTATTGTTCAGCAGGAAATAGAGTACGCGGGGCTGCATCTGGCTGAAGAGGCCGGCGCCGAAAGTCAGGCTGTGGTTGTTGTGAAAGCTCCATTCCAGTCCGGCTCTGGGTTCGGCCGACCAGCTGTTGTTGAGATCAAGCCACATGCCATTCATTCCCAGTGTGATGAAAAGATGACGGCCGAAACGGTGTTTCCACTGGATATAAGCTCTCGTCAGGCTCATGGATTCTGACGATCCGGTATG
>CAYWHQ010000152.1:483-7012 GCA_964457665.1 uncultured Prolixibacteraceae bacterium
ACTGCATCCGGAACAGGTCATATTGCAGTCCGGCTTCCAAGGTATTGCGGGGCGAAAATTTTCTGACGATCCCTGTGCTGAACGAGTATCGTTGTTCGAGTGACCGTTCTCCGGCGTAAGGCGAGGGAGATTCAGCCACGGAGCTGAAGGTGTCGATTTGTGTATATACTTTCGATGCCACCAGTGAGATTCTGCTTTTCCACAAGAGATCCCTGACCGGATAAATCTGATGGGTGAGTCCAATCACCCCCAGGTTGGACCCGTTGGAGAGGTTCTCACCGTAACCCGGAAAAGTCCAGTCTTCGGGGTCTTTCTTTGAATCGTACAGTTCAATATAGCTGATCCCCCCGATCCCGGTCAGCGTAAAGGAGCCCGCTTTTCCTGCAGGGATGTGAAAACGGAAGTTGAGGTCCTGGTACTGCGGGATAATACCGAGGTCGATTCCGGTATAACCGAGGATCTGCAGCAGCGAGAACCGCCAGGCGGCGATAAAGGATGAACCCTGCTTCCGGTTCAGCGGACCTTCGGCGCCGAATTCCAGACCGTTCCACCCGATTTCACCCCAGAATTCGTACTTTTCCACATTGCCGGCCCTCATCCTGAGATCAAACACACCGGCCATGGTATTGCCAAATTCGGAGGGGAATGCTCCGGTGAAGAAATCGGAGTTGGTCAGCAGGTTGTTGTTGAGTACCGTAACAGGACCACCTGTGGTGCCGACTGCGGCGAAATGGTTAGGATTGGGAATCTCAATGCCGTCGATACGCCATTGCAGTCCGGAGGGGGAATTGCCCCTCACGATGATGTCGTTGCGGTTGTCGATGCCCGATGTAACCCCGGCGAAGCCGGAGGCCATCCTTGCAGGATCGTTGTAACTGCCTGGGAAGCGGAATGTTTCATCGACCGTGAAACCTCTTACGCTGACGGTGGCCATACGGTTGATGGGTTCGTATTTGCTGGATTCACCTTTGATCTCTACTTCGCCTGCTGTCATCACCGCCTCCTCCATCAGGATGGTGACCTTGGTCTCCTGACCGCTGCTTACTATAAGCGGTTCGGTAAGTACGGGGCGGAATCCGATGAAGGAGATGCGCAACCGGTATTGACCGATCGGCAGTTTTTCGATACGAAAATGGCCGTTATCGTCGCTCGTAGTCCCTGTGAGAGGGTCAGTGCCGGTTACTATGATCGTGGCCCCCGTTAGCGGTGAAAGGGTCTGGTGGTCGAGCACAACACCCCGGATAGATTGATACAGAACCGGTTGCGTTGCGCCCGGAAAAGCCAGACAGCATTGTAAAAGTAAAAGAAAGGAGGCGGGAAGGATAATATGAGAAATCCTGGACAATAGGAGAGGTGTTATTCTTCCATCATCCGGTCGATCTCGGATTTGTCGAGACGTTTCCAGACGGGATTGATGAGTCGTTCCCCTTCCGTGTCGAAAGTCACGAGGTCGAAGGTCTCTCCATAGAAGGTGAGTTTGCTGCGGAGATCGGGTGTATGTTCGATGAAGATAAAATTCGATGGTTTTTCCTGAAGGTCATGGAGGATAGAGGTGGCAAGGGGTGCGACCCATTCCGTAACGGGTGTTCCCGGGTTCTGACGGTAGAGTTCGGTTGCGATGACCATGGTTTTTCCGTCTTTCCGGTGAATTACCTTCAGTCCGCAGCGCGAAGGGCTGTCCCATTCTCCAAGGTAATCGTAATAGCTGTTCATGTAGTGGTCGAAGCCGGGATTGATCTCCATGGTAGTTTGTGAGGTTTTAGGGTTCCGGTGTCGTGAGGTTAAAGATCAGGCGACTTTGGTAACTTTTTTTCCGAAGCTCAGGTCGGTGAGGTCGCGGCGACGCGGGGTGTAGGTTCCGTCGGCAAGTTCGCGCATCATGACTTTGTTGATCAGGTTGAACATCTTCATGGTCTGAGGTTCATCCTTGTAAAAAGTGTCCCAGGCATATTGGTAAAGTTCCTGAAGCCGCGCGGCAGACATATGTTTGGGATGGTAAACAACCTTTCCGGCATTGTAGTTGTTCCAGTCGGTATCGAAAATCCTTCCCTGTTTGAGCAGGTCGCTGTAAGCTTTCGTATGCGGGAAAGGTGCAAGCACCGTAAATTCGGCCAGGTCGAGGTCGATTTCCAGGAGGAAATCGATGAGCCGTTTTATATCATCTTCCGTTTGGTTGTCGAGCCCAAGGAGAATGGTTCCTTCCACGGCGATGCCGTAATCGTGGTACTGCTTGATCCTGTTGCGGATGTAGTCGGATGTGTCGAAAACCGCCTGGTAGACGTACCAGGCGCCGGCCTGGGCAGCAAGGTTGAGTACGTCGTCCTTATCCTCGATGGTATGGCTGACCCACTTCTTCTTCAGCGGTATCATGGCGCGGAAGAGTTCCTTTTCCCATTCGGTATCGAGGGCAAGGGAGTTGTCGACGATGAAAAGACGGTTGTTGTCCATCTGCGACAGCTCCTCCACGACCCGGTCGATGGGCCTGGGGCGGAAACCACGCCCACCGAGATATCGTACCGCGCACGGATAGCAGTCGTAAATACACCCGCGGGAAGCATGAAACAGATCCACCATACGGAATCCCTTGTGATAGTATAGATCTTTTTTAAGGATTGATCGTTTTGCCGGTCCGATCAGACCCATCTCGGGAGGTTTATGCAGATAGTTGTAAACTTTCTTCAGTCCGTTCTTTTTAAAGTCGCTGAAAACCTCCGCCATCCTTCCTTCCACCTCACCTAAGAACACCGAATCGGCATGGAGCATGGTCTCTTCAGCATGGAGCATCGTGGATATCCCGCCAAAAATGACCTTCTTTCCCAGGGCACGGTACCGGTCGGCTATAGCCCAGCCGCGCTTCACCTGGGTGGTAAGCATCATCGAGATTCCAACAAAATCGGGAGAATCGTCGATGACGAGATCTTCCACGTTTTCGTCGGTAAAGTCAATTTCAATACCTTCCGGTATGTCTGCTGCCATGACAACCGGGCCATGCGGGGGCAGGTTAAAGGTGGTCTGTCCTTCCAGCTTTTCCCATCGGGGATATATCAGTTTAAATTTCATTAACGATTAAGGTTTAAGTTGACATTGCATTCAGCAAGCTTTCCGATTATCCTGGCACGCTCGCTCTCCGAGGGGATCTCCTTTTGCAGGGATTTGAGATAGTAACGCTTTGCGAACAGGTAATCTCCATGGATAAAGTAATAGTCTCCGATCAGTGACCATGTTTCGTAATACTCAGGATTGGAGATGATCAACTCGCCAAAAAAAGAACGCTCATCCTTCAGTACCGGCTGCTCCTTCAATACCTTCTTCAATTCCTGCCGTAACTCCCTGAAGCGAAGAAATAACCTATAATCAGGAGAGTACAGGAATGAATCGGGTCCGATAGAGCATGCCGTTAAGGCAGTATCCCCGCAGGATCCCGGCGTTGCAAAATTATGAAAAACTTTTGAAAGGTCATAGCAGACATAGGTTCCGAGTTGCCAGGGATCGGAGGAGACCCAGGCGCGCAGCCGGTGGGGCTGAAAAATAACCGAATGGTGCGAGATCAGCTGGTTCATAGCCTTTTCATTGCCCATTCCGATGTTACGTTCCTTAAGCCCCGCCTGGTCACGCAGCACGACCGCTGCTGAATAGGGTGAGAGTGTATCCTGCTGATTCAGCAGCTCCGTAAGCCTCAGGGAACGGTAAAAGGAGGCATTCTCCGCAATCTGTGAGAGATTTAGCGGATCACCGGCGAATTCGCCGGTCTGAAAATGGTTTGCACAGATGATATGATGGCCTTCAGGTTCTTTCACGGCCAGTTTATAGGGTGATTTTTCAATGACGACTGCGCGGTTGTCGGCCGCGGAGCCCACCAGGAAACTTTCGGAGACAAATGTTTGTCGTTTTTCCGCGATGGCAACCGCTTCGGCAATGGTGGCGCTGTACTGAAGGATCTCGCGGGCAAGCAGGGATACCGGTGTGCGGGCCGACCAGGGGATCTCCGACTTCGCGGCGTTGATGGTGACGGTGAGACCTTTCGTATTCATTCCGGAAACAACGCCTGTCATTCCGGCCCAGGTGACCGACAGGAATGCGTACCCGCTGTCGGGGTATTCAAAAAGTACGATTTTATTTTTCGCGAAGTCATCTCCCATGTAAAAGTCGAAGTTACGGCCGACCAGAAGGGAGGAGTCAGTCGACCGGCTGTTCCATACAGCAAATCCGGTGCATCCCACCAGGTTGAGTTCCTGCAGGGTGTGGCCGATGTCGTGGGCCGAGTGGTAGTTCATCATCCGCTGATAAGGATTTCCGATGAAGTTGAAACGGGGATCGGCGGCAAAGGAAACCCCATAGATCTCCTCCCTGAATTCAACGGGGAGGTACTCCTCAAGGTTTCGGTTAAACCAGTAAATGAAGTACTTAAGAAACCTCAGATAGAAATCCGAAGGGATCAGCTCCCGGATCCTGTTCACGAAAGCCTCTTCCTGAAAGGCAATCAGCTCCTTTGTCAGTTTACCGTTTGCGACGCCTCGTTCAAAAGGTGCCCCCTTTACATAAAGTTCCCACAATCCGGATTTGTTTTGTTTCAGCCAGTTTCCCTCGCAGGTCCGAAGCCCGGAGCCGGATTCCGTTATCTGCCAGTTCAGTGCCGACTTGTCAGCAATCTCCGGAGGTGAGACAGCAGTATCCAACGAATACCAGAGTGCCAGAATACCAATAATAAGGATGAATATCACTGGAATCAGGAATCGTTTTTTCCCGTATATGGGCCGACGATGGATCATGGCCGGCAAAGGTACGATTTATAGGAAAGAGAACGGGATGGCAGAAGAAGTCATGCACCGGTTATCTTCTCCAGAACATGCTTTAACCCAAGGATCTCTCCGCAGGTCATGGCAGCTCCGACGGTCACGCCGAGCGCTCCATGCATGTTTACATTCTGCCCGGTGAGAAAAAGACCCGGGATTTTTGTCCGGGGCAGGATGGAGGTTCGCTCCGGAAAACCGGCGTCTTTCACAATGCCATACATCGACCCTCCGGGGGTTCCGGTGTAGTCGCGCCAGGTGAGCGGGGTGGAAGTGGCGACTGTTGCAACGGCCTCCTTCAGAGCTGGGAATCTCCTGTAAACCATTTCCAGTAATTGGGAAGCGTAATGCTCTTTAAACAACCGGTAGCTATCGTCTCTTTTTCCCGTAACGCCAGACTCCCCTCTATTAACCTCTTCGAACCGCATGGGCGACATCACGACAGCAGTCTCTGCGAACCTGCCCTGCCCCTTTACAGGCGGAGTCATAAATAAAAACTGCCCCGGCCAAATACTCCCCTCCCTTTTTGGGGAGGGGCCGGGGGTGGGGTAGCCGGTCAGATGGTGGTAAACATTATAGTTCAGGTAGGGGAATAAACCGGTCTTTAAACCCAGATAAACCGTGAAAACCGATGGGGTGTTTTCCAGCGAGGAGATCCTTTTGCCATAGGCTTTCGGGAAGGGAATCTCTTTTGCTAAACCGAGGGTAACGGCCGGATGGATGCCGGAAATTAGCTGCTCCGATTCGAATTGATCCCCGTCGGCGGTGTCGGTCAGGAAAGTGTCTCCCGGCTTCCTGATCCTTACGACCTCTTTTTTCGTCAGCACTTTACCACCCTGGCTCCGGATCCCCTCTGTCAGGATTTTGGCAATCTGCTGGCTTCCCCCGGCCAGGCGCCAGGCGGAGGAGATAAAGGCGTGGTTGATGAGTCCGAACTGGCTGAGGGGGGTGGTCGACGGGTTCCAGGCATACAGAAATCCATTGCCGGCCAATACCTCCTGCAGGCGGATCGCCTCTGTGATTCTCAGTGCCGTCTCTGTGGTTCTCCGTGTAACTTTTTGTATCACAGAGGAACACGGAGCATCCACGGAGTTACACAGAGAAGAGTCCTCCAGAGTGTTTAACCAGTCGGTTGCAAGCATCCGCTGGTATGGATCTGAATAGTTCTCCGCCGGCAATTCCAGGTTATAGAGCGGATGGGCGTTCGCGATCTTCTGAAGATCCTGCACAAACCTCTGCAAAGCATTACCAGCCCCGGGAAAAAAGGGGAGAAGCTTTTCCCGGAAATTGTCCACGCCCCGGGCGATGGGGAATTCTGTGACTTCTTCCGGCCGGCCTGGTGTACCGAAGGAGATCCTGTCGAAACCATTTCCATCCATCTCCATCATCTCCAGGTGGCCGGTCAGACCAAAATATTTCCAATACCGGTAAAGTGGTTGACCGGGCGACATGGCGGGGAGGTAATGCATGCCGGTGTCGAAGGAGAATCCCTCGTGCCGGAAGGACTGGAGGCACCCGCCGGGGGTGTGGTGCTTTTCGAGGATTGTGATATCCATGCCCTCCCTGGAGAGAAGATATCCGCAGAGCAGTCCCCCGAGTCCCGAACCGATGATCAGAATTTTACCGATGGTCAAAAGTAAAGAATTGCATGATTTGCGTGGTAAGATTTGTGAGTTGCAGGGCACAGGGCGCAGGGCACAGGGCGCAGGGCACAGGGCGCAGGGCGCAGGGCACAGGGC
>CAYWHQ010000153.1:0-7004 GCA_964457665.1 uncultured Prolixibacteraceae bacterium
CCTTGCCCACCCTGTAGCCGCCAACAATCCTCTTTTCGGTCTCATTCCAGATAAAAAGCTGCTCAAAATAGGGATCATACCGGTCCATATCGAGCGCCTTATTGGTCCCCTCCCCTATTTCACGGTAAGTGATTTCACGCAGGCGTGCGATCTCTCTCATGATATTTGGTATCTTATCCGTGGGAAGGCAGAAAACCGTATCATCCTTAATCCTGAATAGTCTTCCCTCCTGGCATTCATTTTCGATTTCTGATTCAATCTGGTCGGAAGGAACCGGAGGAATGATAACGCTCGGACTGAACAGCTGTATTGAAAAATGTTTTTTGGGCTGACGGAAAGATGCCCGCATCGAATATGTCATCTCCCTGAGCATGATACCATAATCCCTGATATCCCTGAATTCATCCTGCTCTTTCAGGGGAATGGGCATGCCTATTCTGATCCCGATGTTTTTTCCTTTTTTATTAAAAAGTTCTGAAGGCAGTTTTGCTGTGCGCAGCATAGGGTGAATCATTCCGAGAAGATGAAAAAAACATCCGTTATGACCGTCGATGTAAATAGGGATGATCGGAACCCTTGATTTTTTGATAAACTTGAGTATCGAATGCTGCCATTCCTTGTCTGTAATGGCGCGACGATTTAAATGAAATGTAGAGACCTCTCCGGCAGGAAAGATGCCCAGGGGATGGCCGTTCCCAACATGCATGATGGCATCTTTCAGTCCGCCGAAACTGGATTTAACATCTTTGTGTGTCTCGAACGGATTGACTCCCAGAAAGTATGGTTTAAGGGGAACAAGCTTGGTCAATAAAAAATTGACCAGGATTTTATAGTCGGGCCGTACCTGAGGAACAATCCTTGCAAGGATAAGCCCCTCCAACCCTCCGTAAGGGTGGTTGGATATGGTGATAAAGGCCCCCTCGCGGGGAATATTGTCAAGATCCTGGTCAGGAACCGTATATGAAAAGTTCAGCACATCCATGGCAGCCCTGACGAAATCAGGCGACGACAGATGAACATGCCTGCCATAGACATCATTCAGTTGTGCCAATCTGAGCCTCCTGTAAAGAAAACCGGCCAGCATCTCCCCGCCAAAATATTTCATGGCGGGTATGGCTGTAATAAGATCCCGGGAGGTTATCAGGTCCATTGCAGAACTAAATTTCTACGAAGGTATAGGAAAAATCTGTTTCATGGTGAGCCTGCCAGGCTAAAATCCATTTGTTTTCTGGCAAGATCAATACGTTTTACCCTGATCCTTACCGGATCACCCAGCTTAAAGGAAATCCCCGTACGCTGGCCGGTGACCTGAAAATTCTCTTCATCCAGATAGTAGAAATCATCTTCCAGGTCCATCAGCCTGATCATACCTTCACATTTGGTTTGCCTTATCTCGGCATATATCCCCCACTTGCTGACCCCGGAGATAAGGGCATCAAATTCCTGACCAATCTTGTCAAGCATATATTCAGCCTGTTTGTATTTAACAGAGGCCCGTTCTGCGTCAGCCGCCCTCCGTTCCATCTCCGAAGAATGGTCACACTGCTCCTCCAGCAATGTTGTCCGGGGGGGTGAAGTTTTGTTCAGATAGTCCCATAATAACCTGTGAACCATCAGGTCGGGATAACGGCGAATCGGGGAGGTAAAATGGGTGTAAAACGGAAAAGCCAGCCCGTAATGGCCAATGTTATGCGTGGAATAATATGCTTTTGACATTGTCCGGATGGCGACTGCTTCAATGATATGCTCAGTGCCTGTTCCCTTGATTCTCCTGAAAAGATCGTTAAACGACTGCGAAAGAGATGATTTGGAGGTGGTCTTCATGGTGTAGCCTATTCGCTTCACGAATTGGGTAAAAATTTCAAGTTTTTCAGGCGTCGGGGTATCATGCACACGGTAAACAAAAACCGGAGGCCCCTCTTTTGTCTTCATCCTGTTTACCTTTTCGGCGACCCTTCGGTTCGCAAGCAACATAAAATCCTCCACCAGCTTGTTGGATTCCTTCATTTCCCGGATATAGATTTCGAGCGGTTTGCCGTTTTCATCCATCCGGAACCGAACCTCCTCCGACTCGAAATTGAAAGAGCCCCTTTTCATTCTCTCCTCCCTGATTTTCACGGCAATGCCATGCAGCAATTCTATCTCCTTAGAAAATAATCCCGCTTTCTGATCAAGGATCTGTTGCACCTCTTCATAGGAGAATCTCCGGCTGGAACGGATGACTGTTTTACCGAACCATTCCTGATAGATCTTTCCGGATTCATCCATCTCGAATACTGCCGAAAAACAAAAACGGTCCTTCCCTTCCTGCAGAGAACATAATCCATTGGATAACTTCTCCGGAAGCATCGGAACAGTGCGATGAACCATGTATACCGAAGTCCCTCTCTCATAAGCCTCTTCATCTATCGAACTCCCGGGCTGAACGTACCACGATACATCGGCAATATGCACCCCGACCTCATAATGTCCGTTCTCTAAGGTCTCCAGAGATATCGCATCATCAAAATCTTTTGCATCCTCAGGATCAATGGTGATCGTTGTCTTCCCCCTGAAGTCCCTGCGCTGCTGAATCTCCTCCTCCGGCAGACCTTCGGGGATCATTTCTGCCTCCTTTTCGGCTTTAACTGAAAATGCTACCGGAAAGTCGAATTCTGCAAGTATCGCTTGCATCTCCACAATGTTCTCCCCAGGTTTACCAAGTATCCGGATAACCCTCCCGAAGGGATTCCGGGCATGTTCAGGCCATTCGGTGATCACTGCAATGACCTTCTGACCATGACGGGCCCCGCCCTGATTGGCCGGTGGTATCATTATCTCCACCGGCATAACCGGATTATCGGGGATCAGAAAACCATAATTTCTTGATACTTCAAGAATACCGACAAACTGCTTCCTTGCCCTTTTAATAATTTTTACCACCTCTCCTTCCCTCTTATGACCCTTTCTGCGAGGAAACAAAAAAACACTCACAATATCGCCATGTAAGGCATGATTTGTGTTATTGGCAGCAATATAAACATCTTCCGATTTGTCTTCCGGCACCAGATAGGCCTTACCGGTATGCTTCATATCAATCTTACCGGTAATGTAACGGGTGACCAACTGATCATTGTCATGATTTTCAGGATTGATCTGGTACTTACCCCTTTTGGTCACTATTAGGGTTTTTGATCTGTATAAATCGCTGATAATAACACTTATAAGATCACGCTCACTGCGATCTCTTATTCCAAGCCTGGCTGCTATCTGCTTATAATTGAAACTACTGTAGGGATTATCATTGAATGCAGCAAGAACAGCCCTGGCAAGTATTTCGCTATTCTCCTTTTTGGTTTTCCTTTTCGCCATTGGTTTTACCTTTTTAAGTATTCACTCCGGGTATCGCCCCGAGCAATGATCTGGTATAGTCAGATGAGGGATTGCTGAAAATAACCCGGCTATCCCCCATCTCGGCAATTTCACCGTTATTCATAACGATTAGCTTATCAGACATATATTTGACCACCAGAAGATCGTGAGAAATAAATATATATGTGAGTGCAAACTCATCTTTCAGGTCATTGAGAAGATTAAGTATCTGTGCCTGAATGGAAACATCCAGTGCCGAAACAGCTTCGTCACAAATGATCAGATCCGGTTCAACGGCCAGGGCCCTGGCAATACAAATCCGCTGTCTTTGTCCTCCCGAGAATTCATGGGGATAGCGGTCCAGATGCGATCCTTCAAGTCCCACCTTTTTCATGAGATATTCCGCTTTCTCTCTTCTTCCCTTTTCATGACCATGTAGTGAATGAAACCTCATTGGTTCCAAAATTGCACTGCCAACGGTCAGTCTGGGATTCAGGCTTGCAAAGGGATCCTGGAAAATGATCTGCAGCTCTTTTCTGAGTTTCCGCAAATTATTCTTCCCTAAACGGGTTATATCTTTCCCCCGGAAATAAATTTTACCGGATGAAGGGGGAATGAGTTCGAGCAGGGTGCGGGCCAGGGTGGTTTTCCCGCTACCCGATTCTCCCACAATCCCAAGAGTTTGTCCCTTTACAACATTAAAAGTAACCGGTTTAAGGGCATCCAGTGGTTTTCTGGCTTTCCCTAAAAATGTACTGCCAGTTCTGAATGACTTTGCCAATCCGCTTATCTGAATCAACACCTCTTCATCCAGGGGTTTTACTGCAGCGGCAGAAATATCGCGATGCCTTTCCGCGTCGATACCTCCTCCAAGAAATTCCTGAACTGTAGGCAGCCTGTAAGGTTTCCTGTTCAGGACCGGTCTGCATGCAAGCAAGCCCCGTGTGTAAGGATGGCGGGGATGGGAAAAAATCTCTGATACGCGTCCTGATTCCTGAATCTTCCCCTGATACATTACCAGCACATTTTCAGCATAACCATAAACAAGCCCCAGGTCATGGGTAATAAACAATACGGCCATCCCGCGGCTTTTCTGCAGACTCTTTAACAGCTTCATCACCGACTGCTGAATTGTAACATCCAGGGCTGTGGTGGGCTCATCAGCGATCAGTATCCTGGGATCACAGGCAATGGCCATGGCAATCATAACTCGTTGCTTCTGACCTCCCGACAACTGATGGGGATATGCAGAAAAAAGCTCCCGGGGTCTCGGCAGCAACACCTCATCAAAGAGTTCCAGTGTTTTTTCCCTGGCCTCCTGCTGGTTCATTCCGTCATGCCTTATCAGCATCTCTGATACCTGTTTACCGCATGAAATAACAGGATTCAGAGAACTCATAGGCTCCTGAAAGATCATGGAAATCCTTTTTCCCCTGATCTGCTGAAGTTCTTTCGGGGTTAAGGAGAGGATATTGCTGCTATGTGTAATGTCTGATAACATGATCCGGCCGGTAATGTTTACCCCGGGGCCTTCCGGTAACAACCTCATAATGGACAATGCTGTAACCGATTTCCCGGATCCTGATTCTCCGACAATGCCTAGAAATTCTCCTTCCCCCAAACCGAACGTGATATCCTCCACTGCCTGACAATATCCTTCAGGCGTTTTAAAACGGACGATTAACTGATCAACCTTCAGGATTTCCGACATGACCGATTTCATGAATGGTTTGCCAAACCTACTGATTTTTATTCATTCGCTGATATGGTTGAAAAAAAACCTGGTTTTTGTGGTCACCTTTTGGCATGTAACGTGATTAAACATAAAAAAATGTGGATAACAGACTTTTTCTCCCTAATCTATCCCCGAATATGTGCCTGTTGCGGGAACAGCCTTGTTGCGGGAGAAGTGGTGATATGCCGTTTTTGCGAATATCATCTTCCCAAAACCAATGATTTTGACCAATGGAATAATCCCGTAAGCAAGCTTTTCTGGGGAAGGGCCTCGGTTCGGGGTGCGGCAGCTTATCTTTTATTCAATAAAGGAAACAGGGTACAACAGCTCATTCATGAACTGAAATACAGGGGTCGAAAGGATATCGGAATTTACCTGGGATCCTGTTTTGGTACATTCCTGAAGAATTCTCCTGTTTTTCAGAATGCGGATGTTATCTTTCCGGTACCACTGCACCGGAAAAAATATATGAAAAGAGGGTATAACCAGAGTGAACAGTTTGCCATCGGTCTATCTGCCTCCATGAAAATTCCCGTCAATACAAAATGTCTTGTCAGAAGAAAGCCGAACGAAACCCAGACCAGGAAGAGCAGGTTTGCTCGATGGAGGAATGTTGAGAACATCTTCTCCGTCAATCAGGGGGACCGGTTCCGGAAGAGACATATCCTGCTGGTAGATGATGTCATAACCACTGGATCTACCCTTGAATCATGCATCCAGACACTTTATCACATTCCGGATGTAACCGTAAGCGTAGCTGCCATCGCCTATGCCCGTCACTGAAGGGGATAAATTACTGTAACAAGCGATTTCCTTACGGTCTTCTTCCCGGCAATATCTATAGTTTCCAATAAAAGGATATAGTTTCCTGCCGGAACAGGCTGGCGATACCCATCCGTTCCGTCCCAAATGACACTACACCCGCTTCCAGTTGTTTCATTATCGAGGAGGATCCTTATCATACGGCCTTCCCTGCTGTACACCCTGACCATAATCCTTGAACCAGCCTTCATATGAGATATATTGATGACCGTTACATCCTCTATTCCATTATTATCGGGAGAGAAGACAGGTGGCTGGGCTTCAAATCCTGCCGGATCATCCGGAAATCTGTTATGCTGTGAGTTCCTCCTGCCAGGAGTGGCATATCCCTCAAGTGAGGAGGCCGAATGCCAGTTGGAGGGTTGAAAATTTGTGACAAATGGATTGATCTTTTCCAGCGACACTCCTTCAGTGCCGGCAAGAAAGGAAACATGCATATCTCTGCTGTAAGAAACCTTGTCCAGTACACTTCCGCTGCCGGTAACCGCAAGAATCAGTGTTCCCGAATCTTTTGCTAGTTTTGGGAATTCCTGCACAGTCAGATGCCTATCCGGTTGCGGTTGCGGATATTTTTCCAGCAGATCCGATGCATCTTTTGAGAGACAAAGATATTCGCCCGGGAATAAAAGATATGAGGTCGGGCTGATCCTGGTATCATTCAGGATCATATCTTTCGCGTCGACTGTTTTTCCCGAAATATTCAGAATCTCAACAAATTGAACCCCGTAAGGATAGGGATCAAACAGAATCTCGTTCATCACTACATCTTCCGGTGAAACGGTATCGGGTATGCTGAACCGGACAGTCTGGGATGTATTGCTCTCATTACCAGCACAATCTTTGAATGGATAAACAGATTCCAGGACGTAAACAACGCCGGGTCGAAAAGACGAACAGATCTCAAAGTCGGCAGACTTAAACGCTGGTGCCTCAGGACGGATCGCTGTAATAACGAGTGTATCTTCATGAAAGCGCCAATTGTCTGTATTGCATATTGTTGTACTATCAATAGATTCCGAAAACCAAACAGTAAATTGCCGGGAACCGGTTATTGCTCCCCTTATCATTGCCGGTTTATCTTGATCGGGATTCTTTT
>CAYWHQ010000154.1:0-6970 GCA_964457665.1 uncultured Prolixibacteraceae bacterium
ACACTCTCCCCGTGTGATCAGGGCCCGCAAAGCACTTCTGGAACTGCTGCTGGCCAACCATCCCGACGACTGCCTGTATTGCGTGCGCAACGGTACCTGCGAGCTCCAGCACCTCACCGCAGAAATGAACATCACCGAGCGCAGGTATTATGGTAAAAGGCAACCCCTGCAACCCGACAAGGTTTGCCCCTCCATCGAGAGAGATCCGGCCAAATGCATCCTCTGCGGAAGATGCATGCGCGTGTGTGACGAGATCGTCGGAGTATCAGCCATCGATATCATCGGCAGGGGAAGCAACAGCAGGATCGGAACCACTTATAACAAAGGTCTGAATTACGACACCTGCGTCAAATGCGGTCAGTGTATCATACATTGTCCCACCGCAGCCATACGCGAGAAATCGAAACTCAGCCAGGTCATGGAAGCCCTCTCCACCGAAGGTCAATACCCTGTGATCCAGTTCTCCCCTACCGTCCCCGGAACCATCGCGGAAGATTTCGGCCTGAAAAGCAACAAGGATATCCTGAACCTGCTCCGGGCTGCCCTTCGCAAAATAGGATTCCGGCAAATCTTCGACACCTCGATGGCAGCCGACCTTAACATTATGGAGGTGGCCAGTGAACTGGCCACCAGAATATCACAAAACGGTCCCTTTCCCCTCTTAACCGGTTGCTGCCCTTCATGGGAAAAATACCTCGCCGACAACAAACCACATATGCTCCCCCTGATGTCGGCGGTCAAATCACCGCAGCAGATCATGGGATCTGTCATAAAACATTATATTACCCACTCCATCCGGACCAATGCCGACAAAATTTTCTCCGTATCGGTCATGCCCTGTACTGCCAAAAAATACGAAGCGGTCAGCGAACAGGAGGCTACCGGCACACCCGCCATGGTCGACGCCGTCATTACCACGCGCGAACTAATCCAGCTCATCCGGATTATGGGGATTGACCTGTCGGGTCTTGAACCAGAACCCACTGATACGGCATTCAGCATCCGAAGTTCAGCCGGCAAACTGTACGGCTCTCCCGGTGGCATTGCTGAAGGCATCGTCAGGACGGCCTGTCACATGATCCATGGCCAGGAGCTGCACCCCCTGAAAATCAACGAACTCAGAGGACTTAAACCACGCAAGGAGACGGTTGTCAAAGCAGGAAAAAGCAACATCCGGGTCATCGCCGTCAGCGGCCTGACCAATGCCCGTACCCTGCTGGAGGAGATCGAATCAGGCAAGACCCACGCTCATCTCGTCGAGGTCCTGGCCTGTCCGAATGGCTGCATCAATGGTGGTGGTCAACCGCACGGAGCCGATGAAAAGATCCTAAAAGCACGGATGAAGAGCATCTGCGATATTGATGACGAGGAGATGATCAGGGTAGCCCACAAAAACCCGATCGTGGCAGAACTGTATGAGAAGTTCCTGGGTAAACCTGGCAGCAGCCGGAGCCGGGAGTTACTATATAAACCCGGAAGAAACAGGAAATGAGCCATTCGTACCACCGTCAGCTTGTATTTACGGTCAGGGACCGGTGCAGGGTATGCTTTACCTGTGTGCGCGAATGTCCCGTAAAAGCCATCAAGATTATCAACGGACAGGCGGAGGTGCTCAACGACCGTTGCATCGGGTGCGGAAATTGCGTGAAGGTCTGCAGCCAGGACGCCAAGGTCCCTCTCGACTCAACCCGTGAAGTTAAGCAATTGCTGCAGTCGGGTGCGCGCGTTGCCGCATGCATCGCACCAAGCTTCCCGGCCGAATTTACCGAAATCCCCGACCACAGGGTGCTGACAGGAATGATCCGTGCACTGGGATTTACCTGGGTGACGGAAGTCTCCTTCGGAGCCGATATTGTTGCCAGGGAATATGATAAAAGGATTAAATCAGGAGCCGCAGCCGGTGAAATATCCTCCGACTGCCCTGCCATTGTCTACTATATCCGGCATTACCACCCCGACCTCACCCCATTCCTAGCACCGGTGGTGTCGCCGATGGTGGCCATGACCAGGATCATGAAAAAGATGCATGGCAACGACATCAAGATTGTTTTCATCGGGCCGTGTTTTGCCAAGAAAGCTGAAACCGATGAAGTGGACGAAGTGATCACATTCCGCGAGCTGCGCAGCATGTTTCGGCAACATAAACTGGATCCCTCCCGTACAGAACCATCCGGCTTTGATCCCCCCTTCAGTGGCAAGGGAGCCATATTTCCCGTCAACCGCGGACTCTATTTCACCGCCAACAGTCAGGAGACCATCCCGGAGGAAAAGGTGGTTGTGGCCGAAGGACGCGTCAACTTCAAGGATGCCGTCCGGGAATTCGAAGCAGGTCTGATCCGCGACAAACACCTGATGCTGTTATGCTGCGAAGGGTGTATCATGGGGCCGGGCACTTCGCCGGGAGGAAAAAAATTCGCGCGCAGCGCAGCCGTTGGAAGATACGTTACCGCTAAACTTGAAAACCTCGACACCAGTCGCTGGCAGCAGGATATGGATTCCTGCAGGGATATGGACTTCTCACAACAATTCCATCCTGAGGACCGGCGGTTTGAAATCCCGACGGATGACGAAATTGAAAAGGCTCTTCAGTCGATGGGGAAATACAGCGAGCAGGACCATCTCAACTGCGGCGCCTGCGGATACGACACCTGCGTTGAACATGCCATTGCCATTTCCAAGGGTCTTGCGGAAGCAGAGATGTGCCTGCCCTACACCATCGAAAAACTTCATGACTCGATCCAGAGCCTCAACATCTCCAACGAAAAACTCGCTTCAGCCAGGGCAGCCCTCAAACAATCGGAGAAACTGGCCCACATGGGCCAACTCTCCGCCGGCATTGCACATGAACTCAACAATCCGCTCGGGGTGATTACCATGTACAGCAACATCCTGATGGATGAAACCCCGGAGGAGTCACCCGTCAGGGAGGACCTCAGGCTCATCGTGGAACAGGCCGACCGCTGCAAGAAGATCGTAAGCGGGCTGCTCAATTTTGCCCGGAAAAACCAGGTCAACCTGACCGATACCGATGTGGTCAAATTCTGCCAGCACAGCATTGCTTCGATCATCAAACCCGACAATGTAAAAATATCGTTCGAATCTCGCATAACCAATCCCATTGCCAGTCTCGATATCGACCAGATGATGCAGGTGCTCACCAACCTCGAGAAAAATGCCATCGAAGCGATGCCCGGGGGAGGAGAGCTTGACATCAGCGTGGAAGGTACACAGGACGAGGTTACTTTTATCATCTCCGACACCGGAACCGGCATTGCCCCGGAGAACATGGACAAGCTTTTTACCCCGTTTTTCAGTACCAAAGAGATGGGGAAAGGTACGGGTCTGGGGCTGGCCCTGATTTATGGCATCATCAAAATGCATAAAGGGAAAATCCGTGTTGAATCCAATAATGATCCCTCCCGGGGAGCGACCGGTACCACTTTCCGGATCATCATCCCGCGGGGGGGGGTTAAAGCTTAAACCATGAAAACAAGCCAGAAGACCATCCTCCTTGTCGACGACGACCCAGACTATCTGTTCCAGTTGGAAAAGCGGATCGGGTCGTACGGATACCAGATCATCACTGCCGAAAGTCAGCGGGAAGCAGAGGAGATCCTTCAGAAATCCAAACCCGATCTGGCGATTCTGGACCTGATGATGGAAAATGAAGACAGCGGTTTCATCCTCTGTTACAAGATGAAGAAGAGATACCCCGATGTCCCCATCATCATTGCCACCGGTGTAATGGCAGAAACAGGGATCAGTTTCGACATCCACGATGAAAACAACCGCAGATGGATAAAAGCCGACGCCTTCCTCGACAAGGGGATCCGGCCGGAAAAGCTGAAGGAGGAGATCGACCGTTTGTTGGAGACCACTCGCAAACCATAACCATCCACTAAAAACAAAGCGCTCATGTCGGCACTCAAGATCTTGGTAGTTGATGATGAACCGGGAATCCGCAGCGGGGTCAGCCGTATTCTCCGGAACTTCAGGGTTGATTACCCATTCATGGACGAAGCCTTCACCTTTGAAGTCCTGGAAGCTTCCACCGGTGAAGAGGGTATCGATCTAATTGAAAACAGCCAACCGGACATACTGCTGCTCGACAATAAACTTCCCGGTATCCAGGGCGTCGAGGTACTCGACTATATCAAAAAGAAACAGATCAACATTATCGTGGTGATGATTACCTCCTATGCATCCCTCGAATTAGCAGTCAAGGCTACCAGCGACGGCGCCTACGATTTCATCCCGAAACCATTCACGCCCCAGGAACTGAAATCCTCTATTGAAAACATTACCAAAAGGGTTTTCCTGAAAAAAATGGCCACCCGGCTGCAGGATGCCGGAAAGCAGATCCGCTTCCAGTTTCTTTCAGTCCTGTCGCATGAACTCAAAGCACCCCTGAATGCCATCGAGGGGTATCTGACGATGTTCCGGGAAAGGCAGCTGGGTATACGGCTCGAAGATTACGACACGGTCGTTAACCGGTCGCTCGACCGTATCAAAGGCATGCGGACACTTATCCTCGATCTGATGGATCTCACCCGTGTGGAATCAGGAAAAATGAAAAGGAACATCGATCACATCAACCTGGTCCAGGTAGCCAGGACCGCCATTGATACCATGCTCCCCTATTCCATCCAGCGTGACGTGACGGTGCAACTCGATGCACCGGATAATATAGGGGCAATGGCCGACGCGGAAGAGATGGAGATCATTTTTAACAACCTTATCTCCAATGCCATAAAATATAATAAAAACGGAGGAACCGTAACATGCATCCTTCGTTCCGACCCCTGTTGTGCCACCATCACCATCAAGGATACCGGGATCGGTATCGGAGAGACTGATCTGAGTCGTATCTTTGATGACTTTGTCAGAGTAAAAAACGAGAAAACCAAAAATATATCCGGAAGCGGACTGGGTCTCAGTATCGTAAAGAAACTGGTGGACAGTTATCAGGGGAAGATCGAAGTATCCAGCGTTCCGGACCAGGGTAGTACATTTATTGTGAAAATTCCTATCGACAAACCATGTTTATAAAAAACCTGCCGCACAAGACAGTCGAAAGGCTCAGCCAGTACAGAAGGTCGCTGCTGATGATCCTTGCCAAAGACAAAACCCATGTCTTTTCTCATGAAATCGCACAGATGCTGCATATCACGCCGGTACAGGTCAGGCGCGACCTGATGCTGATCGGTTACTCCGGGAATCTCCGGAAAGGATACGATATCAAGGAACTGATCGACCTGATCGGGAAGATCATTGATTCCGACAAAGGCCAGCGTGTGGCTGTGATCGGGCTGGGGAACCTTGGTAAAGCCATGATCAGCTATTTCAAGGGAAAACGGTCCAAACTGGCGATCATAGCTGCGTTCGACATCAATCCGGAGAAGATCAACAGGATCTTCGACGGTGTACCCTGTTATCACATCAACCAGATGGCCGATATCATTAAGCAGAATAACATCTCCATCGGGATCATCACGGTTCCGGCCGAAGAGGCTCCCGGTATCGCCGAGGCCCTCGTGCTGTCAGGTATCAAGGGTATCCTGAATTATACCCCTAAACCGCTCAATGTACCTGCCTATGTTTATCTGGAAGAATACGACATGATCACCACCCTGGAAAAGGTCGCATTCTTTGCAAAAAAAAATGACGACCGTTTCAAATAATCTTCCATCGCTGTGAAAATCTACCACGATTTCGACCATGTAGGTGAAATCAGAAATGCCGTTGTAACAACCGGGTCATTCGACGGGGTGCATCTCGGACATAAAGTCATCCTCGACCGGCTGAAAAACCTGGCTGCAGAAACAGCCGGTGAAACCGTATTGATCACCTTTCATCCACATCCCCGGAAAGTGCTCTACCCTGAGTCGGCCGGGCGGGAACTGCTGCTGATCAACTCCCAGCGGGAAAAAATCGAACTCCTGCAGAAAGCCGGACTCGACAACCTGATTATCGTGACCTTCACGCTCGAATTCTCAAAGATCACCTCCCTGGAGTTTGTCAGGGATATCCTGCTGGCCCGTCTCCATGCACGAAAAATCGTCATCGGGTTCAATCACCATTTCGGTCACAACCGGGAAGGCGATTATGATGCCCTACGCAAACTCGGGACCGACCTTGGATTTGAAGTCGAAGAGATCCCGGAGCAGGATATCCAGAACGAATCTGTCAGTTCGACCAAGATCCGGAAAGCCCTTCAGGAGGGAAACATTCAGAAGGCAAATGCCTACCTCGACCACTTTTACATGATAACCGGCCCCGCAGTATTCAGCTCCCCCGCTCTCGACGATATCGGTTTCCCCTCCTGCCGGATCATCATCGAGGAGGATTGCAAACTGGTGCCCCCTAACGGCGTCTACGCGGTGACCGTATGTAATGGCGAAAGTAAATCCAGGGGGATGTGCTTCATCCGGAAAAACATCGGCAATCCCGTCGATACTCTTATCATCACCCATCTCTTCGACCGCCCGGCGCCTGCCGACGGGGAGTTGCTTACCCTTCATTTCCACAAGATGATCAGGGAAGAACGCAACTTCGAAAACAAATCCTCCCTCAGGCAGCAATTACAGGCTGACAGGGAATTTATCGACGAACTTATATTCTGATGGCCGATCTGAAGACACCGATCACAGTGACATTCCTGGGAACCGGAACCTCCATCGGGGTGCCGGTGATCACCTGCGAGTGCCCGGTATGTACTTCAGCTGATCCCCGCGACAAGCGCTTCAGGACTTCGGCCATGATCGAGGTGAACGGCTGCACCTTTGTGATCGACTGCGGCCCCGACTTCAGGATCCAGATGCTCCGCCACCGGGTTACCAACCTCGACGCGGTGATCTTCACCCATGAGCACCGTGACCATATTGCCGGTCTCGACGACGTGAGGGCGTTCAACTATGTGCTGAACAAGAAAATCGACATCTATGGCACACCCAGGGTCATGTAATCAATC
>CAYWHQ010000155.1:0-6931 GCA_964457665.1 uncultured Prolixibacteraceae bacterium
TTTCAGTTCGAGATCAGGTTCGGATCCGACATCCTGATTTTCATGATGCACACCAACGTTTTTGAGATCCCTCGGGATCATGAGATGATGAAACACTCATATATCCGGGAAGACAAGAGGCGATCGTACTGCGGCAACATCATGATTTACAACTTCCTTGCCGACTCATTCAAATTCCGTCGCAATAACGACCCCGGGTATCTGATCGGCCGGATCCTGATCAACCGCGAAAAGCATTATTTCATTGAAGGCAAGCGTGAGCTGGGGATGCTCTACACCAACTTTCCCACGAGCCGGATCGACCGGAGAGCGGTGAAGTCGATCGTGGAGTCGTCCATCACCTACACCCTGAATTTCGATCTGCTGATGCCTCCTTTCGACCAGATGAAAGAGGTTTCGATGCAGGAGATGCAGAGTCAGCTCGATACGATGTCGATCAGGACCGGCAAGCGGATAGGCTTCAGGTTTCAGGCTGATGAGCCGTAACCGCACTGCAATATGTTTCACCTTAACAATAATGGATGATGCTGCGTATCTATCTGGAGAACCGGTACATTCTGTTTCCGGGTAACGACGCCTGGGAATGGAGGCCCGACGACCTTGTGGAGGAGGGTATAACGAGGAAGGAGATGAAGGCCGCTTTTGAAGCTTTTACCGTGGATGAGCGTTACTGGCGGCTGGTTTTCACGGGAAAGGATGAAAAGGGAGACGCTGGTTTATCAGACCGTTTCATCGCGCTGTTCGACCGGGTTGAGGCGGGCGGCGGATTGGTCCTCAACGAGGAGGGGGAACCGCTGCTTATATACAGGAATGAGCACTGGGACCTTCCAAAAGGCAAGCTTGGCAGGGGTGAAACGCCAGCCGACGGCGCGTTGAGGGAGGTGATGGAGGAGACGGGGTTAAAAAAGGTCAGGATCGTGATGCCATTGCCCGTGACATATCATCTGATGAGGAACGACAAGGGATTTCAGGTGAAGAAGACCTGGTGGTACCGGATGCAGGCTCATACAGCGCAGGAGCTTGTGCCCCAGGTATCCGAAGGGATCCTGATCGTTAAGTGGGTCCCGTTGAATGCCCTGGAGTGTTCGCTCGGGCGGATGTGGCCTTCTTTAAGGGTTGTAATGAGGGGTGCAGGATTCTGATTTATTTCGTATCTTTGCACGGTATTACTAAAAATTTATGATACATAACAAAGAGGTAGCAATCCAGACGGCAACGCAGTTGCTGAAGATCAAAGCTGTGAAACTGAGTCCCAATGATTTATTCACCTGGGCATCCGGGATTAAATCGCCGATCTACTGCGACAATCGCATAACAATGTCCTATCCGGAGATCCGTACTTTTCTCCGTCAGCAGTTCGTAAAGCTGATCGGGGAGCATTTCACCGATCCCGAGCTGATCGCGGCGGTGGCCACGGGAGGGATTGCCCAGGGGGCGCTGATAGCGCAGGAGCTGGGGATTCCGCTGGCCTATGTGAGGGGGCAGAAGAAGGATCATGGTTTGACCAACCAGATCGAGGGGGAGGTCAGGGCCGGTCAGCGTACCGTGGTGATCGAGGATCTGATCTCCACGGGAGGTTCGAGTCTTGGTGTGGTGGAGACGCTACGGTCGGCCGGTTGTGTTGTAAGCGGCATGGCGGCTATTTTCACCTACAATATTCCCCGAGCCGAGCAGGCTTTCAGGGATGCGAACTGCAAGCTGGTTACCCTGACCGATTACGACCATCTGATCGCCACTGCGGTGGAGACGGGGTATGTAAAGGAATCGGACCTGACGATTCTGGAATCCTTCAAAAAAACACTGGGGCAACCCTAAGGATTGCCCCAGCCTTTTTTCAAGCCTTTTTTCCGGGCTTTATTTACTCGATGATCAGTTTATGGTTCAGGTTTGAACCATTGATTTGTATCCGCAGGATATAATATCCCTTTTTCAGTCCTTCGAGGCTGATGGTTCGGAGGTTGCTGCCGCTGGTCAGTGAGAGCCGGCCATCAAGCACGGTTTTTCCGACCAGGTCGATGAGGGTATAACCCGCTTCGGTCGGGCCGTCATATTCGATGCTGATATGGACGAACGACCTGGCGGGATTGGGATAGATCATGAGGGTGCGGGTATCATCCTCTCCGATACCGGTGGCGGCGGTGGTAGTAAAGTTCCAGACCGGGCTCCAGTCGGTAGTGTCGGCGAAGGTTCCCCCGTTCGACATGGCACGCATGCGCCAGTAGTACATCGTGTTGTTCTTCAGTTTCTTCAGCGCTTTGTAGCTGGCTTCATTGCCGGCGGCTGTGGCATCGATGTAAGGGGAGGAGAAGTTGGGGGCGTCGGCTACCTGGATCTGGAATCCGTCAACGCCGGTTTGTGCTGTCCAGGTGAAGGTGGGTATGACGTTGATGTTGAGGGCTGCGTTGGCAGGTGTTTTCAGCGCCACAGTGTTGATGGTGGTAAAGGAGCGGGTGGCTGACCATTCGGTGGTATCGTGGATATGCCGGCCACGGACGCGCCAGTAGTATTTGATTCCGAACATGAGCCATTCGGCGTTTACCTGGAGGGTATCGGTCTCCTTGAGGAGGATAAGGTTCTGGAACTGCGGGTCGAGGGCGATCTCATAGTTGAAGGCCAGGAATCCGCCCGGATTTTTCCATTTCAGGGGGACGTTAAGCATCTGGTCGGTGGCGTTGTCGGCCGGTTTATCGAGTTCGATGGTATTGGTAACCGTGAAGTTCCATGGTTGTGACCATGCGGTATGGCCGGCGTTGTGGCGGGCCCTGACGCGCCAGAAATACTTCTGACCGAAAACCAGGTTGGCCGTGGCCGCTTTCAGCACGCTGCTCACCGTGGAGCCGGTGATCAGCGAGGGTGAATTGAAATTGGTATCGGCATCGATCTGATAATCATAATGGTCGATCCCGGTAATGACAACCGAGGAGCCGGGCAGGGTGTTTTTCCATTCGATGGATACGTTGGGGGCCTGCGCGGTGGCGTTGTTATTCGGTTTGGAGTGGGATACCTGGTTAAAGACGGTGAAGTCCCATACTTCCGACCAGTAGGAGGTCTGACCAAGGTCGATGGCCTGAACCCTCCAGAAGTATTTCACGCCGAACAGAAGCAACCTGGTTTTATAGCCGGTAAGCAGGGTTAGGGTGGTATCTTTCAGCAGGGGTGAGTTGAAGGCGGGGGTTGTATCGATCTGGACACGGTACTGAAGTCCCAGGCTTCCGGCGATCGCGTACCACGACACGTAGGTATCGGGGAGCTGGTCGACTGCCTGGTTGGCCGGGCTTTTCAGGCTTGGTGTATAGACCTCGACCTGCGCGTTCAGCGCTGCAGTGAAGGTCAACGTCAGGAGTACCAGTAGCATTCGTTTCATATATCTTGGATTTTGCGATTACAGATTTTGCATTCTATTATAACTTGATGAACTTGGCGGTGGCTGAATTGATCCGGAGGATATAACTCCCTTTTGGCAGGATGCTGAAGTCGATCGTGGTGGTTTGTTCACCCCTGACCGACGTACCGGCGGTACCTGTCATGACCGGGCGGCCGGAGATGTCGTACACCATGAGCCGGGAGGGGGTTCCGTTGCCGTTCCAGGTAACGGAGGCCTTATCCAACACCGGGTTGGGGTTGATCTTCAGGTTTGCATCGCCGGAAGCGGGTGGTGTTCCGGGTTGAATTCCGACGGGGATCTGCTGGGTGGTATCCATCCAGATCCCGGAGCCGTAGGTTGCCGCGTAGATTACCCCTTCGTTCATGATGCTGTAGTGGTTCATTGTTTGCTGTTTCAGTTGCATCACCGGTACGTCGCCCAGGTTGAGGTAGTCGGTAAACCATACGGGATTGGCTGCACCCAGGTTGGCGGTGGTATAGACGCCAAACTCGGTACCCACGAGGGCTCTGCTGCTGCCGCCCAGTTCGATGAGGCCGGAGTAGACGGGGGCCGGGGGCAGATTTCCGGTTGCATTCTGAAAGACGGGCAGTGAATCCAGTCCGTTGGCAGTGTAATAGAGCATGTTGGCATTGCCGAAATTGCCCAGGGTGACGAGTACTCTCTTTTCATCGTTGGGATCGATGGCGATGCTGGTGACATAACGGCCTTCGATTTCCGGGAGATCGATCTTTTCGTTGGCCACGATGCAGGTGGCGCTGTTGACATCGCCGGTGAGGGAGTCGTAGGCCAGGATGAGGTTTGACACCCGGAAGAGATACCCGGCATCGGTACCGAGCCACATGGTATTGAGGTTATCGGATACGGTCATGGCGGTGATTTTCCCGAAGGTTCCCTCGGGCATTTTGAAGACCATGAACCACTGGGGCACCACATCCATGCGGAGTGTTTGTTTGGTCATGAAAACCCCGTAGCCACCCTTGGTTCCGGAGAGGAAGAAGCGGTTGGCAACCGGGTCGGGGATCATGAGGCTGTCGCCTGCCGGGACGTTCACGGGGAGGGTATAGGAAAACGGGAAAGCGGCATTGTTGCTTTCGATGGTGAGGGTGGTTCCGGCCTTGACGGTGGAATCGGATCTGTTGTGGAAATTCACGCTGTCGCGGGTTTCATCAAAATTGAAGCTTTCCCACATGGCCATGGGGATACGGGCTACATTGGTATTGGTGATGGTTCCGATAAAGTCGTTGGTATAGGTCAGGTCGGTAAGTTCCTGGCGGCGGATGGGTGTTTCATCGGTGATGGGGTCGGATTTGGAAAAGACGGTCATGTTGGGATTGATGGACGACCAGGTGCAGAATCCGCCGGTACCTCCGTCGTTGAAGGCGCCGAAATTGACCCATATCTGTTTGCCGGTGGAGGGGTTATTGACCTGTGAAGGGAAGTAGTATCCGAGTGTTTGGGTGCCAATACGGTTGGCGCCGCCCATGGCATAGGATAGGTGGCGGCTGAAGGCCACGGAATGAAAATGCGAGATGGCGAGATTCTTGTTGGTTGTCTGGAAGCTGAAGTCGTTGGTGGACATTGTACCGATGGTGATACCCCCGTCGCTGGCGACGGCGAACTGTGCCGGGTGACCGGGACGGAATACATAGTCGTGATGGTAGAGCGGCACAAAGCGGGTGTTGAGCTCAGAGATATTGCCATAGGAGATCTGTTCCCAGTAGAAGAACCCGTTGTCGTCGAATTTCTGGCCGCGCCAGAGGTTGACGCCACCCAGGAGCAGGCTGTTGGGGTCGTTCGGGTAGACGACGAGGGTGTTGGAGTAGCATCCTTTACCGTTGTAGGGTTCGAAGGAGGGATTATAGGGGAAAATCACCTCCCAGGAGTTGCCTTTGTTGCCTGACCGGTAGATGTTCTTCATGTTGTTGTCGGCCCTGACGACGGCAGCGTACATGATATCGGGGCTGGAAGGGGCGATGGCTGTCTGGACCCAGTTGACGTCGGTATCGGGGAGCATGCCCTGGGCGCCGGTGGAGAGGAGCTGCATGTCGCCGAGGTTACCGCCGCGGGCGATATAGACCATATCATCGATGACGGTGAGGATGGTGCCGTCGCTGGCCACTTCAACATCGGAGGCAAAGCCTTCCCTGATGAGCGACCAGGTATCACCGTTATCGGAATAGAACAATCCGCCCCATGCGGCGGCGAAGATCCGGTTGTTCCGGGGGTCAACGATCAGTTTGGATATGGCGATGAAGTCGGGATCAAGCACCGTGGCGGGGATGGGTGTAAAATTCTCTCCGTCGGTGGAGCGATAGATCCCGGTTCCCAGATTTGCGACCTCATGGCAATTGGTGGTTCCGGTGCCGGCGTAGATGATGCCGTCGGTGGTTTGAGCGAGGGAGGAGATCCTGAGCGCCTCGGTGGAGTTACCGTTCATCTTGTGCCAGGTCAGGCCAAGGTTTTTGGAACGCCATATCCCGCCGTTGGTACCGCCGGTATAGATGGTGGATCCGGTATTGTCGCGGTTATCGAACAACACTGTCAGGGTAGTTCCGGCAAAGTTGTCGGGCCCCATGAACTGCCAGTCGAGACCCAGTCCACCCGTAGCCTTGGTACGGGATTGCTGACACATTGCTTGTGCTTTGAACACATCCTGGGGATTAACTTTACCCGTGAGCTGATTGGCACGGATCTTCGACAGCGGGTCACCGCTGCCGGGTTCACCGGCCATGGCCAAAGCAGAAAACAGGAGAAAAGTCAGTCCCAGCAGTGCTGTGAGATAGCCAGAGGGTAAAAATCTGTTTTTCATATCACTCGTTTTGATTAAACTATATTGGTTCTTGTTATCCTAATGGCAATAGAATCAGGCAATAATGTTTGAATATCCCAGGGATCTTCAAACCAACAAATATAGAGTAATTTCTTTATTCTGCAAAAAAAAGTTCAAATCCTCTCGACCGATCCGGCAGGCACCCAGCCCACGGATCCGTTAGCCAGCCGGATTTCGTACCAGTCGCCGATCTGTTCGCGGAGTGTCACCCTGGTTCCTTCATGGATCACGAAGAGATCCACCGCTTTTTCACCGGGGGAGGATTTGACGGTTACGACGGGTGAGAAGACGATGGCATCGGAGCTTCGGTGCAGATAGCTGCGGCTGCTGTATGCCATGAGAAGAAACAGGAAGGAGATGAGAAGGGTGGAGAGGCTGCCCCAGAAGGCGGCTTTGCGGATGATAAGGATCCGCGAAGCAACACAGGCGGAGGCGAGCAGCAGGGATACCACGAAAGCAACAACTGTCATCAGGGCCCAGCGGTCGGTGGGCATGGTGAGGACAAGGCTTTTATACCACCGGATGTAAAAGAGTTCGGGCAGGGGTTCGATCTTATCGGAGATCCTGCTGTTGGCCACTTTCAGGTTATAGCTGATCTCCTCGTTGCCCGGGTCGAGCCGCAGGGCGCGTTCATACCAGAGGATGGAGCCGGGGATATCGTTCCTCTTGAATGCGGTGTTTCCGAGGTTAAAATAGAGCTGGGGCGACCTGTAACC
>CAYWHQ010000156.1:0-5138 GCA_964457665.1 uncultured Prolixibacteraceae bacterium
TAATTCATACACTATGTTGGTTTGTGATTGGAAGGAAGATTTAACAATCGGAGTGTTTTTATATCATCTCTCGGAGGGAGGAGACTTATTATGGGAACAGGAGTATTTTGTAAATGATTCCCTGGTCAATAGTGAGTCACCCAGATCTTTGGAAATAACATCTGAGGGCGAATATCTGATCACGGGTTACTGTTGTACCAGCGATACAGCTCAACCGCAACTCTGGTGGCTAAGACCCATGATCATTTTAGCCGACACCTCCGGAGAGGCAGTGTGGGAACTGCCCTGGGGTGATTCAAGCCAGTTCGTCGGCGAAGGTTTTCAATCTGTTTTATATCAGAATAATTATTACAGCGTCATCTCTGATTATCCCTACCCTCCGCTTACGGAGTATAAACCCTGTTTAATCAAAACATCAACTTCAGGATCGCCACTCAGTTTCTATGACCTCAAAACAAATACCCAGTGGGGAAAAGCAAGTACAATCGATTTTTTGGACGATTCTGTACTCATTGCGGGCATAGGATATACCTATGATGATACCAACTCCATATTATCTGTCGTCAGGATAGACACCCTGGGAAATGTAATAAATGAAAAAATACTTGATCACAGCATTTTTATCCCGGTTGACGCAATGTTCACAACAGATCAGAAGTATCTGGTCACAGCCATGGACGAAGTAAATAATAAGGTTGAGACCAAATTATTGAAGCTTAATCTAAGCCTGGAGTATGACAGCGTTTATACGCAACCCCTGACTTACGATAGCCTGTGCGATCACCCGATCACCTCCGAAACCCTATTTTTCCCCTGCGATGTGATCATGAGCATTGTGGAACCTGCCATGAATACGGACAAAGTCAAAATGCTGATTTATCCCAATCCTGCCCGTGATGAAATTCACGTCAGGATGCCGGAGTGCATTCAGATAAAAAATTCCACAAAAAATCTGACGGTGACCACAACGTTTCACCAATGGAGTAAGGAACTTATCATTCAGGTAACTGATATCTCAGGTAGGATTATTCTGAGGCAGCCAATAGAACCGGGAGCAAAGGAGATTACCCTGCCTGTTAATTGCTGGAAGCCGGGAATTTATAGCATTACCCTCTGGTATGGACAGAAAATTGCGGCAACGGAGAAGGTGGTGGTGGAGTAGGGGAATGAAAACCAGCGGATAGATTACCCGATCTGCCTGAACGAAATATATTTCTGCTGGTAGAGCAGCGAGATGAACTTCAGGATCTGACTGGTAGCGTTGTCGGGAGCTATAAAGAGGGCGGGTTGTCCGGTGGTGAGTTCGTCGATGATGGCGCCGCTGTTGCGCAGGCCGTCGATTTTTTTCCAGACGGCGGATCCCTTTGCATCCAGCCGTATGGGGATGAAGGGTTTGCGCCGGCCAGTGTTAAAAAGGCGGGAAAAGTATATGTTTTTGAAGCGCGGGTAGAGGATGCTCACGGTCCCGTCGCCGTGGTCCTCTTCACCATATAGTTTAAAAGGTATCAGGTCGGTCGCGCTGACCGACCTGAGTACCTTACGTCGTTGCAGGAAATTCATCACATTCCGCTTGCCGGTGGGGCTGGCTCATCGGCCTTGCCGGCATTCTTTAAGGGGACCTGTACCAGGATAAAGGCGATCAGGGCGATCACGATGAAGCTGATATAGAAGGTCGGGTTTTTGAAGAAGACGAAATAGTCGTAGATAAAGATCTCGAAGACGGCGAGGATGGCGATGACGAGACCCATGAGCGCCTCCCCGGCGATGAGGCCGGAGGCAAGCAGGACGCCGGTATTCTCGGTACGGATCTTCTGTCCTTCGGTAAACCTGCGTTTTTCGACGAAGTAGTCGACAATGCCTTTGATCACGCCGCCGACGAAGATGGCGAAGGTGGTTTCGAGGGGGAGGTACATTCCCACGCTGACGAGCATCGGGCTGCGGACCTGCATCAGGATGAAGGCGACGCCCATGAGCATGCCGGCGATGATGAGGGGCCAGGCCATCTGTCCTTCGACAATGCCGCGGGAGAGGATGGCCATGAGGCCGGCCTGGGGCGCTGAGAGGTTCTTGCTGCCGAATCCTCCCTGGTAGCCGAGATTTTTACCGCTGGCGATGTCGCCTTCGTTGAGGTAGGAGAGGACGACGAACATGACGGCGCCGGCGAAGATCACGCCGATGATGTCGCCGATCTGCATACGCCACGGGGTACCGCCGAGGATGTGCCCGGCCTTGAGGTCCTGGAGCATCTCGCCTGCCACAGCCGCGGAGACGCAGACGATGGCGGCGACGCCGAGAACGGTGGCTACGCCGGAGTTACCCTGCACGCCGAGCGCCACCAGGATCAGGGCGGTGACGACGAGGGCGGTGAGGGTAAGTCCGCTGATGGGGTTGTTGGAGGAGCCCATGATCCCGACGAGGAAGCCGGAAACGGCGGCAAAGAAGAAGGCCAGGATGATCATCACGGTGGCGGCCACGATGGCGATCAGCAGGTTGGTCTCGAAGATGAAATAGGTGATCCCGAAGGTAAGCAGTGCAACAACTCCGATTCCGATCATGATGGTGCCGAAGCTCAGGTCCTTTTCTGTGCGCGGTGCATTTGTTTCATGGCCGCCGGCCGCCTTGCGCACATCGGATACCGACCGTCCGAGGCCGGCGATCAGGCTTTTACGCATCTTATAAAGGGTGAAGGCAGCGCTTACGAGCATCCCGCCAATGGCGATGGGCCTGACGATATACCGCCAGATGTTGACGATCTGGTAGGAGGGGTCGGTCACTTTGGCCATGGCCTGGTCGGTGGTGAGGGTGGGGTCCTGGGCTATCAGGAAGGATGCCCAGGCCTGGAAATCGATGTTCGGGATGAGGAAATAGAGGATCATCGGCGCCATGAGTCCCCAGGCGAGAAGGCCGCCGCTGAAGTTGAGGGCGCCGAGTTTGGGTCCTATGATGTAGCCCACGCCCATGTAAGCCGGGCTTACACCGGGAGAGCTGAGCAGCATTCCGCCCTGGCCGGAGAAGACGGTGCCGGAGATGGTTTGTTTGCCCCAGAAGATAAATCTTTCCCAGAGGTACTGGAAGAGCCGGACCTCGCCCAGGATCTTGATGAGGGCGCCCAGGCTCATTGCCCAGAAAAGGAATTTGGCGCCTCCTGAACCGCCCTGCCCGGCCTTGTGAATCTCGGCGGCAGCCACTGATTCGGGGAAGGGTAAGCTGGCATCTTCCACCATGACACGGCGCAGAAGAGCCACGAACATAATGCCGAGGATACCGCCCGCGATCAGGATCAGGGAGGAGGTGATATAATTTCCTGCGGTGAAGAACTCAGGCCAGATACCTGAGATGAAAAAGGCCGGCAGGGTAAAGATTGCGCCGGCGGCCACCGACTCACCGATGGAGCCGACGGTACGGGCGAAGTTCTCTTCCAGTATTGAACCTTTCAGGATCCGGAGGAGGGCCATTCCCAGCACGGCGGCCGGGTAGGTGGCAGCGATGGTCATCCCTGCCTTCAGCCCGAGGTAGGCATTGGCGGCCCCCAGGATCACCGCGAAGAAGATACCGATGATCAGGGCTTTCAGGGTAAATTCCTTCATGTTCGTCTCGGCCGAGATGAAGGGAATAAATTTCTTTGGTTCAGCCATAACGTGATTGTTTAGAAACGACAGTAGTTTTAATTGAATGGGCTAATTAACGAAAAAAGCGCGACATAACAGCCGGCGTGTTAAAGTTCGATAACCGCAGGAGCACCTTTGTTCCGAACCACTCTTCCTCAAACCAATCGCTGAGCCGGAAGACCTCCAGCCGTGCGCTGATTTTCTCCACCTCCGGGATCACTTCAGGTCCCGAGAGATATAGGAACCCGTTTCGCTCCGGGCTGGATGGGGAGATCAGGTGCTTCAGCTCGCTGATGAATTGTGCTGCATGGTGCACTGCGCGTCCCGTAATGAAATCGACTTTCGTTTTCATTGTTTCAAAACGGGCATGCAGGGTAGTTACGTTGGCGATCCGCAGTTCTCCGCAGATCTCGTCCACCACCATGAGTTTCTTGGCAGTAGAATCGACCAGTGTAAAGTGGGTATCGGGGAAGAGAATAGCCAGCGGGATCCCTGGAAAACCACCCCCCGTCCCGGCATCTATAACTGTTTCGCCTGGCCTGAACTGAACGGCGCGGGCGATACTCAGCGAATGAAGAATATGATGCAGCAGGAGGTTTTCAATATCTTTCCTGCTGATGACGTTGATCTTTCCGTTCCATTCCTGGTAAAGCGGTTCCAGCGCCAGGAGCCGGTCGTGAACGGGAAGGGGAATCTCCGGGAAGTATTTCTGAAGGAGGGTCACTCCTGTTTAGGCTCTTCATTGCCCGCGAAGAGCTCAGCGGCAGGTTCGGCAGCTTTTTTCCGGGTTCTGGCAGCTTTTGGTTTTTCCTGTTTGATCTCTTCAGCAGGCACTGCGACAGCGGATTCAGGGGTAACCGGTTTCTTTTTTGAGGCGGCCTTCTCCTTTTTCTCAGTGTTTGGCGGCGGCGGCTGGGCGGAATGTGTATGTTTACGTTTTCTGCGTACTCCGTACGAGCCGATGTTGATCTTTCCTCTTCTGGATTTCTTGTCTCCTTTTCCCATTTGGATATGTTTTTTTAGTAAAGGCAAATGTAAAAATTATCCGGCATCGATCCCTGAAGTTAATCCATTTTTCATCAGATAATCATGCAACAGGATTTCCGGTTCGGCGACAGTATTCAGCAGCCATTGTATAATCAGAGCGGGTTTTTGTGTTTCCGGGAGCTGCCAGGGCAGTTTTTCGCGGTAAAGTCTGCCGGTGAAGGTGTAGAGCAGGATTGCTGCTGATACGCTGATGTTCAGGCTTTCGGTAAATCCGACCATCGGGATCCTGACATACCCATCGGCCAGTCCCAGCGTTCTTTCCGAGAGGCCTGCAAGTTCTGTTCCGAAGAGCAGGGCGACGGGCCGGTCAAGGGGAAGGGTTTCCGGGGTGTAATCATCATGATGGGGGGTTGCGGCCACCAGCCTGTAACCTTTCTCTTTCAGACCCAGCAGATGAAGCCTGCTGTTTGCAGGGTTACCTCCCGGACGATGGATGGTCAGCCATTTCGATGATCCGAGTGCGACATCAGGATTGATCCGGTA
>CAYWHQ010000156.1:5148-6928 GCA_964457665.1 uncultured Prolixibacteraceae bacterium
GGATATCCTGCACCCCGAAGCAGTCGCAGCTCCGTAAAACCGCACTGGCATTGTGCGACTGGAATACATTTTCGAGAACGACAGTCAGATAACGCGTTCTCCACTGAAGTTTTTCCCTGAACCGGCTGAGGCGATTACTGGTGACGAAGCCTGAAAGGTAGTCCAGGAGTTTTTGCTGTTGTATTTCGTCAAGCTTATTGTAAAAATCGTGGGATGGCAGGCGTGTCATACATAGAAATCAAAAAAATTATAACTTTGCACCCTCAAAAATAAAAAAACAAGATGACTACCAAGCAGGATAAAAAGATTGAGAAGACGGAGGAGAGGATCGAAGCTGTTGAACAGGTTTTTACAAGGACCGAGCAATTCATTGAACAGAACCAGAATATCATCCTGATCGTGGTCGGGGTTATTATAGTTGTGGTGCTGGGTTTCTTTGGATTCAAGCGGTTTTACCTCGTGCCGAAGGAGAAGGAGGCGCAGGGTCAGATGTTTATGGCCGAGAAGTATTTCGAGATGGATTCACTCAGCAAGGCCCTTAACGGCGACGGTAATTATCTTGGATTTCTTGATATCATCGATGAGTACGGGATCACCAAATCGGCTAACCTGGCTCAGTATTATGCCGGATTATGCTACCTGAGGATGGGACAGTTTGACAATGCTATTGAGTATCTGAAAAAGTTCGACAGTGACGATGAGATGGCTGCGCCCATGGCACGTGGAGCTATCGGGGATGCCTATATGGAGCTGAATGAAACCGACAAGGCTGTTTCTTACTATCTGGATGCGGCCGAGATGCGTGAAAACGAGTTTACCTCTCCCATGTTTTTAATGAAGGCGGCCATGGCCTGCGAGGTGGCCGGCAAGTTGGATAAGGCGCTGGAAATATACCGGCGTGTCAAAAAGGAGTATCCCCGTTCCTTCGATGCCAGGGAGATCGATAAGTACATCTCTTACGCCGAGGCAAGGTTAAAAAAGTAACTACGCTATTTCAGAAAAACCTTCCATACTGTTTTTCGGCACCCCTGAGTTTGCCTCATGGTCGCTGAAAAAGTTGTGTGATGCGGGATATCCTGTTTGCGGGGTTGTGACGGCACCGGATAAACCAGCCGGAAGAGGTTTAAGGAAACATATTTCCAGCGTCAAGGAGGTTGCGCTCTCCTGCAGCCTTCCTGTTTTTCAGCCCCCAAACCTTAAGGACCCGGCGTTCCATCGGACGCTGCAATCCCTTAAACCTGACTTCGGGGTTGTGATCGCGTTCAGGATGCTTCCACGGGTAGTATGGTCGGTACCGGCTCACGGCACCTTCAACCTCCATGCTTCCCTTCTGCCCCGTTACAGGGGGGCTGCCCCTGTCAACCATGCCATCATGAACGGGGAGCATGAAACGGGTGTCACCACATTCCTTCTGGATGACTGTATTGATACAGGAAAGATTCTGCTCTCTCAAAAGGTCATAATTGGCAGGGAGGAGACTGCCGGCGAGCTGCATGACCGCCTGATGGAATTGGGCGCTGAGCTGGTGATTAAAACCATTGAAGGTCTGAGGACAGGAAGTATTGAACCGGTTGATCAGGCACTGATGGCCGGTCGCAATAAGGTTCTTCCGCTTGCCCCGAAGATCTTCCGGGATGACTGCCGGATCGACTGGAACAATAAAGTTGAAGATATTCGGAACAAGATCAGGGGGCTCAGTCCGTATCCCGGGGCCTATTTTTCACTTTCTTTCCGGGATGGCGGGATTAGGGAGATCAAGGTATTCGCTGCCACGGCTGAT
>CAYWHQ010000157.1:0-6817 GCA_964457665.1 uncultured Prolixibacteraceae bacterium
TTATTGTTCGAAGCGGCTTACGACTCAATCTTTTTGATGGACAGGGAAATATTCATTGAATGCAATAACCGCACGCTGGAGTTGTTCGGTTGCAGCAGGCAGGATATTATTGGACATCCTCCCTATTTATTCTCTCCTCCGGTTCAGCCCGATGGGAGGGACTCAAGGGAGAAGGCGCTTGAAAAGATCGACGCTGCGTTGTCGGGGGAGCCACAGCGGTTTGAATGGGTTCATAAAAGACGGGACGGGTCACTGTTTGATGCTGAGGTGTATCTGAACGCACTGAAAATTAACAGCAATGTTTTGCTTCAGGCAATCGTAAGAGATATCACACAGCGAAAAAAAAGTGATGAGCGAAGCAGGAAGTTCAATGAATGTCTGCTTTCTTTTTCAACCGACAACGACCAGAATATACGGCAACTCCTGCAGGTGTGCGGTGAGACTTTCCCGGCCGCCTTTGTCTTGTATAACCGGCTGGAGGAGGGGCGGCTCACCATATCGGGACAATGGAATGTTCCGGAAGCTTTTGATCCGGCAGATGGCCAGGGATGCAGTATTTGCCGGGAGATCATCCAGACGGGCAATTCGATGCCCGTATCGGTCAGGAACCTGAAGGAGAGCCCATACCGGGATACCAGTCCGATGATTCTGCAGTGGGATCTTCAGAGTTGTTTTGCCATGGCGGTCCGGTTTGGGGGAAAGATCGTCGGATCAATATGCTTGTATTTTCAAGGGGATTTCGTTCCGGATCAATCGGATGAGTTATTTCTTGACATGATTTGTTCTGCAGCCGGACTTGAGGAAGAAAGGAGAATCACGAACCTCATGCTGCGGGAGGAGGAGAAGAAGTACAGGGAAATGTACAACATGTTCCGGCTGCTCACCGATAATATGACCGACCTGCTATGGGCGAAAGACCTTCAGAAAAGGTTCATTTTTACGAACAAGGCTCATAGGGAACAGATTCTCAATGCCCTTTCTGAGAATGAACCAATCGGCAAGACGGATATGTTTTTTGCTGACCGGGAAAGGGAGCAAAATTCGGGTATTCCGGAGTATCATACTTTTGGGGAGGTTTGCACCGACTCTGATGAGGTGGTTCTTCAGACTGCTGAACCGCATCGTTTTGAGGAGTCAGGTAACGTGAAGGGTAGTTTTCTTGTGCTGGATGTCAGGAAGGCTCCGATTTTTGATGAGCACGGGGTGATGATTGGAACTGTTGGCAGCGGAAGAGATGTTACCCATGAGAAGGAAACGGAAGCCAGGCTGAAATCGCTTTTGGAGGAGCTGAAGGAGCTTAACATATCCAAGGATAAATTTTTTTCCATCATTGCCCATGATTTGAAGGGTCCCTTTAATGCTATCCTTGGATTCACTGAACTGCTCACCACCGATTGGGAGGAGTTTTCGGAAGAAGAGAGGAGGCATCTGATCCGTAACATCAGGACATCGGCCTCCCTGACCTATCGCCTGCTGGAAAATCTGCTTGACTGGTCCAGGGCCCAGACGGGCCGTATGGATTTCCAACCTGCTCTGATCGATCTTTCTGGTATTGCTAATGATACACTGATACTTTTACGGGAGATGGCAGACCAGAAACAGATCCGGATATTTTCGGAGATCAATTTCAACACGATTGCTTTCGCCGACGAGAATATGGTAAAAACCATCTTCAGAAACCTTGTGAACAATGCCATCAAGTTTTCTCATCCCGGAAGCCAGGTTCATATTTCTGCAAGGGAGGAACCAATGTCCGCAAGCGATATTTCAATGATCAGAATTGAAATCAAGGATCGCGGAGTGGGCATCACTTTGGCAGATCAGTCAAGGTTGTTCAGAATCGATGAACAGTTCAGGATGCCGGGAACCGCTAATGAAAAGGGGACAGGGATTGGTTTGGTTTTATGCAAGGAGCTTGCAGAGAAGAACTTGGGAACCATCTCGGTGGAAAGTGAACCCGACAAGGGCAGTATCTTTGCGTTTACCCTGAGAAAGAATCCCTTCTGAATTTCTCAGAATTTCCGGAATCCGATGATTTCCCTTACCTCACGGATGGTTTGTGATGCGCTGGCATGCGCTTTTTCTGCGCCAAGTTTTGCTATCCTGGCGATATAGGCTTCATCGGCAGATATTTCCTTTATTTTTTCACGCAGCGGCGTGGTGAAGGTAACGATGTCCTCTGCCAGTTGTTTCTTAAGGTCTCCGTACCGGATGGAACATGCATTGAATTGGTCTTCAAAATGCTGATAGACGGATGGATCGGAAAAATATTTCAGAAGATCAAATAAGTTCTGGACAGGTTGGGATTTTGGTGCACATGGGGTTGCAGGGCCAGTATCGGTAACGGCTCGCATGACTTTTCTGCGGATGATTTCAGGGGCATCGGCCAGAAAGATGGCACAGGATTCATTATCGGATTTTGACATTTTCGTACTTCCATCCAGTCCGGGTATTTTTACAAGGTTTTCCCCGAAGTTGTATGCAACCGGTTCGGGGAAGTACTCCACCTTGTACATACGGTTGAAACGGTTGGCGAAGGTGCGTGTCATTTCAAGATGCTGTTCCTGATCTTTACCAACCGGTACCTTGTGTGCCTTGTGGATGATGATGTCGGCAGCCATGAGTGTCGGATAGGTTAGCAGTCCGGCATTTACATTCTGGGGTTGTGTTCTGATCTTGTCTTTGAAAGAGGTACAGCGTTCGAGTTCTCCCACATAGGCATTCATGTTCAGAAGGAGATAGAGTTCAGCAGTCTGGGGGAGATCACTCTGGACATATAGGGTCACCTTTTCGGGATCCAGGCCGCAGGCGAGGAATTCGGAAAGGACGGTTTTAACATTTCCGTGAAGATCGGCGGGCGTAGGATGGGTAGTAAGGGAATGATAATCGGCAATAAAAAAGAAGCAGCTGTTTTCGTGCTGCATCTTCACGAAGTTCTGTAACGCACCGAAGTAGTTCCCGAGATGAAGATTGCCGGTAGGCCTGATTCCGCTGACTACAATGTCCATGGTTCAAAGTTTGATCTCGTCTCCGTTTTTATTATAGAAGTGATATTCAAGGAAATGAAAGGCATTTTGTTTTTTAAGGGTAATAAAACTCCCGAATTTCCTGTACCATTTCCAGCGGTAACCCAACCATCCTTTTGTCAGGAAAGCATACACATATGGATGTACGACCAGTGAAAGGTTTTTTTCATTTTGTTCCTGCAGCAGGTAGCGGAGATTGTTTTCGATTTCATCGAGGAGGAGGATACTCGGGCGTATCTCACCACTTCCGTCGCAGGCAGGGCATTTTTCGATGGTCTGGACATTCATTTCCGGTCGCACTCTTTGCCGGGTGATCTGGACGAGTCCGAATTTACTGGGTGGCAAGATGGAATGTTTGGCACGGTCCTTCTTCATTTCATCCCTCAGCTTTTCGTATAGTTTACGGCGGTTGGTCCCCTGGTTCATATCGATAAAGTCGACCACGATGATTCCACCCATATCTCTGAGGCGGAGCTGACGAGCCACCTCGGTTGCAGCCTCCAGATTGACCTCCAGTGCATTGGTTTCCTGATTCTGGTCCTGGTTTACCCGATGACCGCTGTTGATGTCAATGACATGGAGTGCTTCGGTGTGTTCGACAATGAGATAGGTTCCGCTTTTGATGGTAACTGTTTTGCCGAAGGAGCTCTTGATCTGTTTTTCAATCCCATATTGTTCAAAAACAGGTACTTTTCCGGAGTGCAGTTTGACAATACCTGTTTTTTCGGGAGATATCCTTTGTATATAGGTCCTTATTTCATCGTAAAGGGAGGCGTCGTTGACCACAATGTTATTGAACGATTCGTTCAGCATATCCCTCAGTATAGCGGAAGTCCGGTCGATCTCGCCGATCAGTTTCTGGGGTGGCTTTGCTGAAACCAATTTCTGGGTGATCACTTCCCACCGTTTATAAAGCGACCGGAGGTCACCATCCAGGTCGGCGACCAGCTTGTTTTCAGCCACTGTCCGGATAATGATACCGCAGTTTCTGGGCCGGATACTGGTGATCAGTCTTTTGAGACGGTTCCTCTCCTCGGCGCTCTTAATTTTCTGGGAAACTGAAATCTTGTCGGAAAATGGCATCAATACCAGATACCTTCCGGCAAAGGCAATTTCCGAGGTTACTCTGGGACCTTTGGTGGAAATTGGTTCTTTGGCAATCTGAACAAGGATGTTCTGGTTGGGTTTAAGTACCTGGTTGATGCGGCCTGTTTTTTGGATATCATCTTCCAGGTTGACGTCGCCGATAGTCAGCCGGGCATCGGTATCCGCCTGGGCGACCCGTATGTACTTGAGCAGTGACTGCACCTGCGGTCCCAGGTCAAGGTAGTGTAAAAAAGCATCCTTCTCATAGCCAACGTCCACGAAAGCGGCATTTAGCCCTGGCATGATTTTTTTGACTTTACCCAGGTAAATGTCCCCTACCGAAAACTCTTTATTGGCTTTCTCCTTGTTGAGCTCCACCAGGAGCTTATCTTCAAGAAGGGCTATCTCAACCCCGGATGGGGTCGAGTTAATGATTAATTCCTTATTCACAGTTTTCCCGTGTTAATGCCTGCCACGATAAGTGGCATGATTTTGACATAAGGAATTGCAGCAGTGCTAAAATGGGCTGGCCGGGAATTTTAAAGGAGTATTACTTCTTCTTGTGCCGGTTCTTGCGCAAGCGTTTTTTACGCTTATGCGTTGCCATCTTGTGTCTCTTTCTTTTCTTTCCGCTCGGCATTTTACTGGATCTTAAAGAAGTTACTTCGCTTTGACATTGGATTTAACCTTATTGACAAAGGTTTGTGCCGGTTTGAAAGCAGGAATGTTGTGAGCGGGAATGATGAGCGTGGTGTTTCTGGAGATATTCCTGCCGGTCTTTTCAGCACGCTTCTTAATGATAAAGCTCCCAAAACCCCTCAGGTATACATTCTGACCCTGGATCATGGAATTCTTGATAGTATCCATGAAAGCTTCAACCGTGGCTTGAACAGCAATTTTTTCGATGCCTGTCTTATTAGCAATTTCTGCTACAATTTCTGCTTTTGTCATTTGAATAAAAGATTTTATTAAACTATATTGTTAACAATGAATGTATTTTGTCGTCCGGAAATGGGTTGCAAATATAAGATTTTTTTGAAACACAATGAAATAATGAGTTTTTTTAAAATTGGGATGGCAGCTACAGGCATGTAGATTAATTTTGTCTCCCTGATGAAACGAATTACCCCGGATCTGATAGGATGGTACCGGTTGCATAAAAGAGATCTTCCATGGAGAAGAACCAGTGATCCATACCGGATCTGGCTTTCGGAGATCATACTTCAGCAAACCCGGGTTGAACAGGGATTGCCGTTTTACGAGCGTTTTTGCACCCTCTTCCCTACCGTTGAACAACTTGCTGGAGCGTCGGAAAGAGAGGTTCTCAAGGTATGGCAGGGCCTGGGATATTACAGCAGGGCCAGAAATCTCCATGAAGCAGCGCAAATGATCACCGGAAAGCATAAAGGGATTTTTCCTCAAACATACGAAGAGATCAGGGCTCTTAAGGGGGTAGGGGAATATACTGCGGCGGCAGTGGCTTCTATTGCATTTGGCTTACCCTATGCGGTGGTGGATGGAAATGTGAAAAGGTTTATCACCCGTTTATACGGGATTGAAAGCCCTGTTGACGATGCAGGTGTCAGAAGGAAGATCCGGTCAATCGTTCATCAGCTTCTTGACAAGGACCATCCGGGAGAATTCAACCAGGCAATGATGGAATATGGGGCACGCGTATGTGTCCCGTTGAATCCTGATTGCCCCCGTTGTATCTTTCAGCTATCTTGTTTGGCCTTCAGAAAGAACAAGACCGTTACAATTCCTGTAAAAAGCAAGCAGAAGTTTAAAAAGGAGAGGTTCTTCCATTACCTCCTGATGCTGATCAGTCATAATGGTATCCCCTGTGTGGTTTTGAATCAACGCAGAAATAATGATATATGGAAGAATCTGTATGATTTTCCCTTGGTGGAACATACCGGATGGCTTACGGAGCGAGGATTGTTTAACACCAGCCTATTTTCTGAGACCTCCCCGATGCGGGGGGGGAAAATCATCAGAATGCCGGGGGAATGGATGCAGATGCTTACACATCAGATCATCCGGGCACGGTTCTATTACGGCAGGTTTTCAGGCACAAATGCAGCTTTACATGAGATCGTACCCCTGATCCGGCTCGCTGATTATCCGGTTCCCGTGATGATCTCCCGTTTTTTATCCGCCCCCGGGATACCTTTTACAGATGAAATACTATAGTTTTGCATTTTAAAAGGTGCAACGATGACCTCCCAGACCACTTTTTATTTCAGCCAGCTGATTGGCCGCAGGACATTAATGCAACATGGATCTGAACTGGGAAGGATCAGGGATTTTCTGATTGACCTTACTCCCTGGGCAGCCAGTTCCGCTGAACCGGTCCGACCTAAAGTCATTGGAGTGAAGATTACAACGAAGGGCGGTGTGAGGATATATGATTTCTCCTCCTTCGAGCTCAGAAAGGTTAAAGGGAAACTGAGGGTGATCTCCCATGATATCTACGAACTGAACAGCCAGTCATTTCCGAATAGTTTGTGGTTGAAGGATTTCGTTGTGGGCAGACAGATTGTCGACATCAATGGAAGAAAACTGGTGACGGTCCGGGATATCCGTCTGGTTATGATCCCCAGCGGGACTTTTACCATCGCAGTGGATATAGGATTTGAGGCAAGGCTTCGATGGCTGAGGATCGACAAACCCGTCAGGTCTTTTCTTCAGAAGTTCAACATCTC
>CAYWHQ010000158.1:0-6800 GCA_964457665.1 uncultured Prolixibacteraceae bacterium
CCTGGGCTTTCTGGAAGTCTGCCGGTTAAGGCCGTCATTCCTCATCGATCATGACTTTTGGGGTGGCAATGCCATACTTTGCCCTTATTTATTTTAGGTGTTATCGGGCAGCTGGGGTGTAACCAGACGCTTCCTCCAGATTGAAAGGGATGGTATGTAAACCGCCACGGAGTTCTCCGCTGAAAAGCCGGATGGTTTCGCGCCCCGTCAGATCGGTCAGACTGATGATTACATGATCATCCAGGTGCAGCCTGATTGCGGCATGGAACCTGCCGGAATTCGGGTTCGGATAGATCTTTACAGCCATGTTTCCTGGTGTATCCGCATCCGGCATATCCTCCATCCCTGTGAACAGCGGTTTTGGCAGTCTAACCGTGGTATAAAGCCGGTATTCGCCGGCTTCGAAAGGAATGGGCGTATTCACTGCAGTTACCTCCAGCGAATCGCCGGAGAAAAACTCGTACCACCTGCCTGTGCGTGTAAACTCAGGCACTACGTCGAGGCTTTTAACATCAAAGTTTCCCAGTACCACAACATCCATCGAGGCATGGCGCAGCGTGATCCGTTTTGACGCGGCAGTGGCCGTTATGGTGAAGTCTTCCGTGGTGAAGACGGGAAGGCTCTTTTTCAGTCCGGCCAGCGCGCTGAAAACATTGAAGGTATATTGTCGCCGCCATTCATCCGTGTAATCCCACCTGACAGGTTTTGGATCCAGCCTGGAATTGTTCGTTCCGGAGGGCCAGTTGATGGAATAATCATAACCAATCTCCTCAAACTGCCAGATCATTTTTGGTCCGGGAACCGTGAAAAAGAAGCAGGCCGCCAGTTCGGCTCTCTTAAGCGCAGTGTTGGTGTCTTTAACGAGGTAGGGCGGGGCGGAGTTATTCCCTGCGCTGATACATTTGAACATCATCCGCTCCTCGTCATGGCTCTCCATGTAGCCGATCACATGCGGTTCGCTCCACCCTCTTTTCTTGTAACTGATCCAGGAAAAATCAGCATTCGTTCCGGTATTGAAACCTTTGGCGGCTTCACCATAATTATAGGTAAGATTGCCCCAGAGTATCATACTGTCGGCCGCCAGCACCTTCTCCTCACTGTTGTCGGCAAAATGTTCGAGAATGACATAGGCGTCGGATTTCAGCCCATGGATCACCGACCGGTAATGTTTCAGGATATCGATCCGCGAGGCGTCGTACTGACCCCAGAGCGCGACATTGTTGGGATAGGAGTTGACCTGTGTGAAGCCCTTCGAAAGGTCGAAACGGTAACCATCAACATGGTACTCTTCGATCCAGTAACGGATGAGCCGTTCCATATAAACTCGGGTGTCGGCGCTTTCGTGGTTAAAGTCATACCCTACATTGTAGGGATGTGTGGGTATCTCGTTGAACCATGGATTGTCAGCGGCTGGCCGTTGCAGGTTGGTGTTCCAGTAAAGCTGAACGAGGGGCGAAGAGCCGAAATGGTGGTTGCAGACGATATCGAGGATAACAGCCATTCCTTGTTCATGGGCGGCATCCACCAGCTGTTTGAAACTGTTCTTCGGGCCATAGTATTTATCCACGGCAAAGGCGTAGTTCGGATTGTATCCCCAGGAGATGTTGCCCTCGAATTCCATGATGGGCATAAGTTCTATTGCATTGACCCCGAGTCGCTTCAGATAACCGAGCGTATCGATGACCGACTGGAAGGTGTGCTGACTGGTGAAATCTCTGATCAGGAGCTCATAAACAACCAGATCTTTGACCTCGGGGGGGGAGAAATCGGTGATCTGCCAGTTGTAGGGTTCCTGACCGGTCTGAAAAACCGTGGCAATGCCGGTCGTGAGTCCGGACGGATAGGGCAGGAGGCCGGGGTAGGTTTCGGGGGAGATGTATTGGTCGTCAGGGTCGCAGACCTTGTCGGCATAGGGATCACCAAAACGGAGCGTGCCATCCACAAAGTACTGGAACCGGTACTCCTGGCGCGGTGTCAGACCGCTGAGCTGGATCCAGTAACGGTTCCCGTCGGGGGTACGGTTCATATACCATGCATCTCCTGCCTCCCATCCCGAAAAATCGCCGATGGCGAAGCAGTAAGATTTGAATGGGGCATAAAGGCAAAGCACCACGGTGGCCGTATCGATATAATTGATCCCGTCGGCAATACCCTGCGGCAGTTCGGCAACGGGAGGATCCGGCAGGATCCGGTAGGCAAAGGAGTCGGCCACCGCGGCCGTGTCGTTCTTTGCCACCACCCTGATCCAGGTCCGTTCCCAGTAACTGGTGAGTGTGGCAATCAGTGTATCGGTAACCGAAGTTCCGGCAACCTTTTTCAAGAGCGTTTCACCGCGGAAGATCATCATGGTATCGGCAAAGGGACTGCCCGCTTCCACCGGGATGCTCTCGCCCTCCGTCACCAGAAGCTCTTTCCCGCCGGGTTGGATGATGTTCACGCTGAGCTTCGCCGGGTACACGTCGGCGAAAATATCGCTCCCATCCTCATTCCTGCCGGTGCGTGAACCATCGGAATTACGGAAGACAAAGGCCATCTTCTCAATGGTCTCCCCTTCCGGAACACCGTAATACGCCCTGATGGAAGGGATGACCCGGAGTTTCCAGCGGTTATTTCCCAGGGGTACAAGTTGTGCTTTGGAGACATTGACATTCCATTCGGCGATGACATATTTCCAGTCGGAAGGAGCGGTACTCAGGTTGGTAATGACTCCGGTATGGGCATACACAGCCCCGCTGAAGCCGATCAGCCCCTGGTTCCCCTGAGCGGCATCGAAGATCACCTCGCAGGAATCCTGATCCACAGCATAGGCGGGGATGGTGACAACAACCTGGGAGAGCGAGGTGCGTATCGAAAGGACAGAGAGTATGACGGCAAGAGATATGATGACCGGAATCGTCCGGTATCGTTTAATTATCCTGGTTGACATAATGGAGAATTTTGCTTTATTTTACATCCTGTTTTGAGCGTACTCAAAATTCCGAAAAAAATGAAGCGGTCAGGTGCAATCTTCGTTGTTTTTTTATCCTTTTTTTTCAGTCATTGCCAGGAGAAGGAGGCATCCATCATTCCGCATGCCGAACCTCCGGAAGCCCCGTTCATCTTTGGGTTGGATCTGTCGTATGTAAATGAGATCGAGGATTTCGGAGGTGTTTACCGCGACTCCGGCTCGGTCAGGGATCCCTTCAGGATATGCCGTGACCACGGGGCAGGCGCCGTAAGGGTTAGACTCTGGTATGATCCGCAATGGGTGGGAGCGCTGACAGGGGGTAAACTTTACAGCGATCTGACGGATGCGACGCGTACCATTCGCCGGGCGAAGGAGGTGGGAATGAAGGTTTGCCTCGACCTTCATTATTCGGATACATGGGCTGACCCGTCGAAGCAGGAGACTCCTGCAGCCTGGACAGGGTTGGATGATCCATCGCTCAGGGATTCGGTGTACGCCTATACTTTCCGGGTACTCCGGCACCTGAAGGAGGCCGGGTTAACCCCTGAGATGGTTCAGATCGGCAATGAGACCAATATGGGGATGCTATGGCCTGCCGGAAAGGTGGTCAACGACGACTGGCAGGCTTTCGGGGGATTGCTGAACGCCGGTATCAGCGCCGTGAGGGATTTTTCGGCTCTGTATGCCGACAGGCCGGAGATCATCCTGCATGTGGCCGGAATGGAGCATGCCAGCTGGTGGATAGGGGAGGTTACGGGGAAGGGGAAGGTAACCGGTTTCGATATCCTGGGGATATCCTACTATCCGAAATGGTCGGCGGTAAACAGTCTCGTACAGATCACCAGTCTTATCAGGGATATCAGAACGAAATACGGCAAGAAGGTGATGGTGGTTGAAACAGCCTATCCCTGGACCGCAGAAGACGCCGACCAGTATCCGAACATCATGGGACCGGCCGACAGCCTGCCCGGTTATCCGCTGACCGTGGCGGGCCAGACAGAATTTCTTGAAAACCTTTCCCATGCAGTAAGGGAGGGAGGCGGTTCCGGTATCTTTTACTGGGAGCCTGCCTGGATCACCTCCGCGATGCGGGATCAATGGGGCACAGGCTCCTCCTGGGATAACTGCACCCTGTTTGATTTTGATGGCAATGCACTGTCGTCCATGCAATATATGAAAGCGTTGGATCTGTAATAGTTTTTTTAAGTTTTTTTCTTTGATGCGGGGGCATTTTTTTTATCTTTACCAACTTTTTAAACAGCGGATATTAATTATCAGATCAATACAATTCACCCAATGTTTAACAATTAACAATTTCTGTATGAAGAAAAGTGTACTATGGTTGCGTCATCTGTTCCTTCTCTTCACCTTCTCTTTTGCCCTGACTGTTTACGGGCAGGAGCTGACCGTGAAGGGGATTGTGACGGATGCGGCAGACGGGAGTTCGATTCCGGGCGCGACGGTTGTGATCAAAGGCACCACTACCGGAGTTGCCACGGATATCAACGGGAACTTTTCCCTCAAGGTAAAGCCAGGCGACATTCTGGTGTTTTCCAGCGTGGGATTTGAGAACCAGGAGGTGACCATTACCGACCAGAAGAACCTGGTGATCGGGATGAAAACTGCCGTGAAGTTTCTCAACGAGTTGGTGGTGATCGGTTACGGTACGGTGAAGAAGCAGGATGCTACCGGATCCGTGGCAGCCATCGACGATAAGGATTTCAACAAAGGGAATGTTGTTTCCCCGCAGCAGCTTATTGTTGGGAAGATTCCCGGGGTTCAGGTCACAACCATCGGGGGAGCCCCCGGTGGAAATGCCACCATCGTTATCCGCGGGGGTTCCTCCCTGCGCGCCTCCAACGACCCGCTGGTGGTCATCGACGGGGTGCCGGTTGACAACGAATCCACCTCCGGGGCGCGAAGCTCCCTGAGCATGCTCAATCCCGACGACATTGCCACCTATACGATTTTAAAAGACGCTTCGGCAACAGCCATTTACGGTTCAAGGGCCTCGAACGGGGTCATCGTGATCACGACCAAGAAAGGCGTTCCGGGATCCAGGAAATTCGGACTGGAGTATTCGGGGAATATTGGAATCTCAACCGTTCCCAAGCTCTATTCGGTGCTGGGCGGCGACGAATTCAGGTCGCTGGTCAGGGAACGCTATCCCAACCGGCCCGACGTGGATACCCTGCTCGGCATGGATAATACAAACTGGCAGAAGCAGATCTACCGCTCAGCCATCACTACCGACCATAACCTGGCCTTCACCGGCGCCATCAGTACCATGCCTTACCGTGTATCCATCGGATACCTCTTTCAGGATGGTACCCTGAAGACCGATAATTTTCAGCGGACATCCGTTGGCCTGAACCTGAGTCCGGCATTCTTCGACAATCACCTGAAGCTCTCCATCAACGCAAAAGGCCTCTTTGAGAAGAACCAGTTTGCCGACAACGGGGCTATCGGTGCAGCCATCGCCTTTGATCCCACCCATCCGGTGAGAGATAACAGCAAATTCGGCGGTTTCTGGACCTGGACACAGCCCAACGGCGATCCCGTGAACCAGGCCACCTCCAACCCAATGGCCCTGCTCGAACTGAGGGATGACAAATCCAATGCGAGCCGGTTCCTGGGGAATGCCCAGCTCGATTATAAAATGCATTTCCTCCCTGAACTGCGCGCCGTTCTGAACCTTGGGATGGACTATGTCAACAGTAAAGGTACCGTCTATGTCGACAGCATGGCTTCGTGGGTTTACCTGACCCAGGGGACCGACAATAAATATGACATGACAAAGAAGAACAGCCTGCTTGATTTTTATCTCAACTATGTGAAGGAGGTAAAATCCATCTCCAGCAAGTTTGACGTCATGGCCGGCTATTCGTGGCAGCATTTCTACTGGGAAAGCAATTCCTACAACAGCAATGTGCCGCGCGATCCTGAACGCACCATCGAGTACCATCACAAAAAGGAGTACTACCTCATCTCATTTTACGGCCGTTTGAACTATTCACTGCTCGACCGTTATCTGCTGACCTTCACGCTGCGTGACGACGGATCGTCGAAATTCTCGAAAGATACCCGGTGGGGTCTCTTCCCCTCGGTAGCGCTTGCCTGGAAAATCAATGAAGAGAAATTCCTCCGCGACTCCAAGGTGGTTTCCCAGTTGAAACTCCGCCTTGGCCTTGGGCAGACCGGCCAGCAGAATCTCGGAGAAAACTGGTATCCCTCCCTGCCGATCTATACCCTGGGCGACGCCTTTGCCATGTATCAGTTCGGCAACGTCTTCTATACCACCCTCCGTCCCAACAGCTATGATGCCAATATCAAATGGGAGGTGACCACCACCTGGAACGTGGGTCTTGACTTTGGGTTCCTCAACGACCGGATCACGGGCGGCATCGATTATTACCTCCGTTATTCCAAGGACCTCCTGAACTATGTTCCCGTTCCCGCTGGCACGAACCTGCAGAACTACGTTTGGACCAACGTCGGGGATATGGTCAACAACGGGGTGGAGTTTTATATCAACGCCAAACCGATCGTGACGAACGACTGGAAGTGGGAGATCAATTTCAACTCGGCCTTCAACTACCGCGAGATCACCAACCTGACCCTGTATGAAGATCCCGATTACCTCGGGGTACCCATCGGCGGGATCAGCGGCGGTGTAGGCAACACGGTACAGATCCTGAGCGTGGGTTATGCTCCCTTTGATTTCTTTGTATATGAACAGGTTTACGATGCCAACGGGAAACCCATTGAAGGGCTGTTCGTCGACCGGAACAACGACGGGATCATCAACGACAACGACCGTTATCATGCGGCCAACCCCTATCCGGATTTCACT
>CAYWHQ010000159.1:0-1171 GCA_964457665.1 uncultured Prolixibacteraceae bacterium
CTTACCCCCTCCCTTCTTGAGGAGGGGCAGGGGTGGGGTACCCGCTCGGCGAAACCCCTTCCGATTTCTTGAAGGCCGTATAAAAGGTGTTGCGTGTCGAGAAACCCGATAGCAAACCGATCGCCTCCAGGGTGAGTTCCTTGGTTTTTCCTTGCCGGATAAGATTTTTAGCATGCCGGATACGCCATTCATTTCGGTAGTCATTGAATGACTGTTGTTTTTCTTCACGGAAGAAATAGGCAAGGTGATGGGCCGGGATAGCGGTCAGTTTAGCCATATAGGCCAGGTTGCAGTCGTGCTGAAGATAAGGCTGCAGCGTTTCCATGCAGTGGTCCAGCTTGTTGCCGATCTGTTTCAGGTATTGAACCTCGAAAACAGGTTTTGGAACCTCATCATGAACCTGAGCCAGATGGGAACCACCTGTCTGCGTATGGATAACCGTTTCAGGCATCGGTTCCTGAATCACTGCTGATGCTCCTGTGTGGCTCACCGGGATCCGGGGCATGCCGTAAAGAATGGATGGGAAGAAGAGGGGAGAGATCAGCAAACCGGTCAGGCCGATGCCGGAGAACAGTTGAAGCAGCCTTAGTGTAAAGAAGATCCTGAGGTCTTTACACGCATAAGCGTCCAGCATTGCAATCAGGTGACTGATGGTTAATATGAAGACGAACCCCAGCAAAACGGTAAGCCAGGCAACCATGTAGCGTTGTTGTGAAAAAACAGCAGTATTGTTCCGGCGTTTTAAATACCGGATAAATAAAAGCAATGACCAAAACGCGTAGATGAGAACAAGCGTAGGTCTGCTGATGAATAACAGTCCCGGATGGATGAACTCGTAAAGCACGGATGCACGGATGAATTTCAGGTTCAGGATGTTGGTTGTCAGCAGCACGGCATTGGCTGTTTTTTCCTCTGCAGATAATAATAAATAGGGAATGGTTGATACCAGGTAAATGAATGCCGGCAGAATATGCCAAAGGTCCTGCTTACGGAAACGGGTCTGGTCGTTTAAAACGCTTCTGAAATACCAGTATAGCAGGGGTCCGATCAGGTAATAGAGAAAGGAAGGGTGAACGAAAAAGATGACCATCAGCAAAACAGAATGGGAATCCACAACGACATACTGGGTATATGCATACAGGCTTACCAGAAAAAAGAAACCGCCCAGGTA
>CAYWHQ010000159.1:1181-6778 GCA_964457665.1 uncultured Prolixibacteraceae bacterium
GGGGAATTTCTTCGCGTTGAAAAGCAGAAGGATAATCGATAACAATAATCCGGTGGATGAGAGAAAGGGTAACATGGAGCAAACAGGCCGGAAAATTAAAGAAATTATCCGAATTTTATCCCCGCAAACCCAGGATATCTGAAAAGAAAAAAATGGTTGGATTCGGTTCGCCTGATTGGGTTTCATCCCTCGGGTAAGGCTTTCGGGTATGCCGGAAAACGGAGGATCATTTTAAACGGCGGGATTCCGGGTGAGGTGGTCGATGTGGCCAATATCCGGCGTGCAGGAGATCACTATTCCGGCAAGATCATGCACGTCAGGGAACCATCATCATCCCGTACAATGCCCTTTTGCTCCCATGCGGGGGTATGCGGAGGTTGTGAGTGGCAACATATTCTTTATCCTGAACAACTCAGATGGAAGCAGAAGTTACTGGCACGGGCCTTCGAAAAGCATCTCATCCTCACTCCTCCAATTCCTATGCCTGAGGCTTCACCTGGAATCATCAACTTCCGGAACAGGCTTGTTTTCTCATTTTCTGCACGCAGGTGGTTTGAGGAGGGAGAAGGGGTGGTGACCGATATGGCGGAAAGATGCGCCGCAGGCTTCCATCCGGTTGATAATCCTTTCAGGGTTGTCGACATCCGGGAGTGTTTCCTTATGCCTGATACATCTATCAGAATGGTGAGGGGGCTGAAGTCGTTTACGCTTCAACAGGGCATGACTTTTTTTGATCCAAAAGAAAAATGTGGCTTTTTACGTGAAATGATCATCAGGAGAAATTTGAAGGAGGATTATTTGGTGATCATGATTTTTTCCGAAGACAGGCCTGCCCTTATTCATGCTGTGATGGAATTCCTCCGGCAGCACTTCCCGGAAGTCGTTTCGCTCTGGTATTCAGTAGTATCCGGTATTGATCAGGATTTCACAACGGGCGACCTGGTACACCATGCAGGAACACGGCACTGTTTGTACGAAAATGCGAACGGACTGCGGTTCAGGATCTCCCCGGGCTCCTTTTATCAGCCGAATCCGGCCCAGGCAGAAAAGTTTTTTGCCAGGATTGCCGGGATGGCTGCCCTGACAGGGGAAGAGAGGATACTGGATCTCTATTGCGGCACAGGCACCATTTCCCTTCACCTGGCGACGAAATCCAAAATGGTGACCGGGATAGAGTCTTCACCATCATCGGTGGAGGACGCCATGGCCAATGCACATGATAACCGCGTTGAAAATATCCGCTTCGTCCGGGGAGATGTCATGGAGACTTTCACGCCGGAGTTTATCAGCCAATCTGGTCATCCCAACCTCGTGGTGCTCGACCCGCCCCGCTCCGGCACCCTGATCACGGTTAAAAAAAGAATCCTGGAAGCTTCGCCCGAAAAGGTCATCTACGTGAGCTGCGACCCCATGTCGCTTGCCGACGACCTTAAGATGCTTACAAAAGGCTACCGGATCACAAAGGTTGAGCCCTACGACCAGTTTCCTCACACCCATCATCTGGAAACCCTGGTGCTTCTGGAGCGGAAGGATGAGAGTCATGCGTTAAGCAATTAACATTGATAAGAAAATCACATAAAATTTTTACTTTTGGCCCCTATTTAGATATATAGGTATGACCTCAGAAGTGATCAGAATCAGGAAAGGCCTTGATATTAAACTTGTTGGCGAAGCAAGGAAAGAATTTTTCAAGACAACCCCCGCCCTGTTTGCCTGTAAACCTGTTGATTTTCATGGTGTCCTGCCCCGGCTTCTCGTCGGAGAAGGTGACAGGGTGATGGCAGGTACGCCGGTATTCCTGGATAAGGCCAGGGAACAAATCCGGTTCACCTCTCCTGTAAGCGGAACAGTGAAGGAGATCCGCCGTGGCGAGAAAAGATTGTTGCTTGAGATCATTGTGGAGGCAGACAACGATTTCGTTTACGTTGATTTTGGCAAAGCAGGCCCGGATGATCTTTCCCGGGAAGAGGTTGTAGATAAGATGATTACGGCAGGGGTCTGGCCTGTGATACGGCAGCGACCCTTCAGCGTCATTGCCGATCCAAAGCATGATCCACGCGCCATTGTCATACCTGCCTTTGACACTGCCCCTCTCGCTCCTGATTTTAATTTTATTGTGGAAGGCCAGGATACCGAATTCCAGGCCGGAATCCAGGCGCTGCGTAAGCTTACAAGCGGGGTGATCCATCTAAATATCAGGGAGGGAAACAAAGTCTCCAAAGTATTCACCGATGCGACCGGCGTGCAGGTCAACCGTTTCAGCGGACCGCATCCTGCAGGAAATGCCGGCACGCAGATCAGCCGCCTGGCACCCATCAATAAAGGGGATGTGATCTGGTACCTTCGACCGCAGGAGGTCATTATCATCGGGCGGCTCTTTTTAACCGGACGATACGATACCCGCAGGATCATAGCCCTGACGGGTCCGATGGTGAAGAAACCAGCATACTTCCATAGTTATTCCGGCGCGCAGATACCCGAATTCCCGCCGGGCAGTCTGGGAGCAGGTACCCCTCGCTTCATTTCCGGAAATGTTCTGACCGGCCGGAAAATAGAGCGGCAGGGATTCACCGGCTTCTACGATTCACAGCTTACAGTTATCCCGGAAGGGAATTATCACGAGTTTTTTGGGTGGGCTGCTCCGGGATTCAACAAATTCAGCTTTTACAACATGTTTCTTTCGAAACTTATTCCACAAAGCCGGTATAAGCTGGATACCAACCTTCATGGAAGTGAGAGGGCATTTGTCGTCACCGGAAAATATGAACAGGTTTTTCCTTTCGACATCTATCCGATGCAGTTGCTTAAGGCCATTTTAGCCGAAGACATTGACCTTATGGAGAATCTTGGTATTTATGAGGTCGACGAAGAGGATTTTGCCCTGATAGAATTCATAGATACCTCCAAGATTGAAATACAGTCACTGGTACGCCGGGGGCTGGACCTGGTCAGAAAAGAAACAACCTGAAAAAATTACCAATTATATAGTTTTCTGATGAAAGGATTGAGACGATTTCTCGACAGGATCAAACCCCATTTTCACAAAGGGGGGAAATTCGAAAAGCTTCATTCAACCTTTGATGCGTTCGAGACTTTTCTCTTTGTGCCCGACAAGGTTACCTTTGCGGGGAGCCATATCCGGGACGCAGTTGACCTGAAACGGACCATGAGCATTGTGGTTTTGGCCATGATGCCGCCTCTTCTTTTTGGAATGTGGAATGTCGGGTATCAGCATTTCCTTGCCAATGGTTCAGAAGCAGGGATCTGGCAGAATTTCTGGTTCGGGTTTCTGCAGGTGATGCCCATTGTGATCGTTTCGTATGTCACCGGGCTTGGCATCGAATTCATTTTCGCCCAATCGAGAGGGCATGAGGTGAACGAAGGATTCCTGGTCACCGGCATGCTTATCCCGCTGGTAATGCCTCCCGATATACCGCTATGGATGGTTGCTGTTTCCACAGCATTTGCCGTGATCTTCGCAAAGGAGGTCTTCGGGGGCACCGGTATGAATATTCTGAATCCGGCATTGACAGCCCGCGCTTTTCTTTTCTTCGCCTATCCGAAGGATATTTCGGGTGACAAGGTCTGGATAGCGGGGAAACCCGATGCCTGGTCGGGCGCCACGCCCCTGGGAGATGCCATGGTCGGCGACTTTACAAAGATCCCTTCCCCCATGGATATGTTCCTGGGATATATACCCGGTTCGATCGGTGAAACCTCCGCGCTGGCGATTCTCATCGGCGCGCTTATCCTGCTGGTAACCGGCGTGGCAAGCTGGCGGATCATGTTCTCGGTTGTACTGGGTGGTCTTGTGATGGGATATATTTTTAACCTCGTTGCCATAAACGATTACATGCGGATCCCGGCCTGGCATCATCTGATCATGGGTGGATTCGCCTTCGGCGCCGTTTATATGGCCACCGATCCCGTTACAGGCGCCCAAACGCTCAAAGGCCAGTATATTTACGGTTTTCTGATCGGCCTTTTCGCCATCCTGGTCAGGGTTTTCAACCCGGCCTATCCGGAAGGCATGATGCTGGCCATTCTCTTTATGAACGTATTTGCTCCGCTCATCGACCATTACGTGGTCCAGTCAAATATTTCCATGAGAAAAAAGAGATGGCTCAAAGCCTCTGTGAAGTGAATCCAGAATAACCTTAAAGCAACAGTTCATGTTCAGTAACCGATACATATTTCTTTATTCGACGCTCATGGTGATCATTGTGGCGGCGGTGCTCTCCTCAACGGCGCTGCTCCTCCAACCCCGCCAGCAAAAGAATCAGACCATAGCGAAAATCCAGGGTATCCTTTCCGCCCTGAATATCGAAGCCACCATGGAGAATGCAGAGGAACTTTTCCGGAAGTATGTCGCCACAGAGATCGCCGTCGACCAGGATGGCCGGGTGGTTTCGGTTTATCGTAACGGGAAGTTCGAAACGGGTTCAATAAGGCCATTCGACATCAACCTGAAAGCGGAACAGTTTGCCAAGAAAAATGGGAAGCCCTTTCTCAGCCCCCTCTTTATCGCCGAGGTCGACGGAAAGACCATCTATCTGGTTCCCTTGCGGGGGGTAGGACTGTGGGGCCCGATTTACGGAAACATCGCTTTTGGATCCGACTTCAACCTGATCGTCGGTGCCGAGTTTTCCCACGATAAGGAAACACCAGGCCTGGGAGCCGAAATCAACACCAAAGAGTTTTCCAACCAACTTATCGGCAAGAAAATATTCGACGAATCAGGTAACTTTATCTCCGTCAAGGTTGTAAAAGGCGGCGCATCGACTCTTTCGCCTGAACTGCAGGTCCATGGAGTGGATGCCATCTCAGGAGGTACGATAACCAGCAACGGTGTCTCCGACATGCTGAAAGATTGCCTTGAATATTATATTGACTATATAAAAACAAACATCAACAATAACCTATGAGTGCGGAAGTGAAAGAGAGAGAACCCCTGTTTTCCCACAGGAACCTTAAACTGTTTACCGCTCCCCTGAACCGCGACAATCCTATCACGGTACAGGTTCTCGGTATCTGCTCGGCCCTGGCCGTAACTGCCAAACTTGAACCCTCTGTGGTCATGGCGCTTTCGGTGGTATTCGTCCTGACCATGGGAAACGTGGTCATTTCCCTGCTCCGGAAAACAATCCCCCCCAGGATCAGGATCATCGTGCAGCTGGTTATTATTGCCACGCTGGTCATCGTGGTTGATCAGTTCCTGAAAGCCTTCTCCTATAATGTTAGCAAGCAACTGTCTGTCTTTGTTGGCCTGATCATCACCAACTGTATCATCATGGGAAGATTTGAGGCCTTCAGTATGGCCAACAAACCCTGGCCTTCCCTGCTCGACGGACTGGGTAACGGATTTGGATATGGGGTGATCCTAGTAATTGTTGGCTTCTTCAGGGAGCTTTTCGGTTCAGGAACACTGTGGGGTTATCCGGTGCTCCAAAAGCTCGGACTGTACCAGGCCGGTTATGAGAACAACGGGATGATGATCCTGCCCCCCATGGCACTGATCATCGTGGGGGTCATCATCTGGCTGCAGCGTACCAAAGTTCGCAGTCTCATTGAGAACAAATAGTATAAAGCCATGCAAG
>CAYWHQ010000160.1:0-6766 GCA_964457665.1 uncultured Prolixibacteraceae bacterium
GGTTTTTTTATTTATGGCACTTTACTGGTTTACCAATATCCGGTTATTCCGATATATTCAAAAGGTTGATATATTATTTATCTGGATCCAGATTCTTTTCCTTTTTTTCGTGGCCATTGCGCCTCTGCCAAATGCACTGAGCATAAGGTACAGCGATGATCTTTATGTACAGATGTTCTTCAATATCACGATGTTCTTCATTGGATTTCTGGCCTATTTATCCTGGTATTATGCTTCTAAGAACCAACGTCTCGTGAGCGGGGAGATCACGCTGCGGCAGATCAGAAAGATCAACCGGGAAATGGCTGTCGAACCGATGGTGGCCTTGCTTGCCGTTATTGCCTCCTTGATAGACACCTCGTTATGGACCCCGGTTCTCTGTTTAATGCCGGTACTGATCATCCTGAACGGGTTCACCGGCCGCCGGAAGTCTAATTCGGAGGAACATGCCGGTATATCAGCTTCCTGAAGAACCAGTTTTTCCCCCGGCAGAAGAAGCCGGGGAAGATGGCCTGATTGCTGTCGGAGGAGATTTTTCACCGGAACGTTTGCTGCAGGCGTATGCCGGCGGAATATTTCCCTGGTTTGAAAACGAAAGGGAGATCTACTGGTTCTCCCCTGAACCGAGATTGGTTCTTTTTCCCTGTGATTTAAAGATATCCCGGTCGCTGGACCGGATACTGAAGAGTAACAGATTTGAGGTGAAGTTTGATACGATGTTTACGGACGTGGTCAGGAATTGTGCGGATGTAAGGCGAAAAGATCAGCCGGGAACCTGGATCAGCGAGCGATTCGTTGAAGGCTACACACGGCTGCATGATATGGGTTTTGCACATTCGGCAGAGGTCTTTGCCGAAGGCAGACTGGCGGGCGGTTTATACGGAGTATCGCTTGGGGCGGCGTTTTTCGGGGAGAGTATGTTTTCGCGTGAAAGCAACGCTTCCAAAGTCGCCCTGTATCATCTCACCAGAAAAATCGCTACCTGGCAGTTCCACTTTATCGACTGCCAGGTAGCAACAACACATCTGCTGAATATGGGAGCCACGCTGATAAGCCGCAGGGAGTATCTTGAACGGCTTTCAGCTGCACTCTGTCATCCTACAATCCGAGTTTTTTCCTGATGTCGTATGGTATTGCATTCCTGTGGACCATAATATTCATCGTTTTCAACTGTGTATAGGGTTTCGATGCGTAAAAGAATCCCATGTACTTGTGCTCGTTGTCTCCCCAGCTGTTCTTCACAATATAATACTCATTTCCAAGCTGGTCCTTCACAATACCTGATATGAGCATCCCGTGGTCATCGGTGGTTTGATAATTATCGAATTCCTGTTGACGCATTTCCTGCGTAATTTTTTTCTCGGGGACAGGTTTATCGAATTTGAAGAGCAGTTTGTCCTTATCGGCATCGCTCATCTTTTCCCATCTGCCCTGTTCCAGCCCAGCCAGTTCGGGAGCATTTTTGTCGGGAACGATGGCCACGCCGTTCTTCCAGGAAAAGCCTTTCTCGCTCACATCTGCCCCCCACACAACGGTATAGCCATTCATTATTGAGTTGTCAATGATCTGCATCATTTCATCCATCGGAACGTTGTATACAACATCCATCAGCCAGTTATCCGGTATTTCTATGACAAATTCGGAGTAAAAAGGATGGTGCGTATACGAGGTGATCTCCACATAGTCATCGGGATCAAGTCCCAGCATGGTGGCAAAAGTTTTCGGAGTATACTGGGCTCCCTTGTAGGTGAAGTTATCGGGGACCTTTCCCAGGTAGGCGTCGAGGATCCCGTTGAAACCCTGCATCCAGACAGGGGAGAGCTTTTTATTCGGGTTTTTCAGGATTGCATCCACATAGGCAGACAGCACGGCATCCATTTCGCCATGCACCGGCTTTTCTTCTCCGATGGTCAGCCCGCTATAGGCGATTTCCGGAACCATGCCATAATTCCTCAGCACATAGGTCACATCATGGGCTGCTCCACCCGCACCAAAATTGTGTTTTCCCTGAAACCTGACATATGTTTTTGCCTTATCGGCATAACAATGCCGCACGCAATACATTTCAGAAAGGTCAAACGTATCTTTTCCCATCCTGAGCAATTCCGATTCGAGGAATGCTATGGTAGCGTAGCTCCAGCACGTACCTGAACGGTATTGGTTTTTTATGGATGTAACCGGTAATTCTTTTATGACGGTAAAGGTATAACCGGAATCAGCTTTTTTCTCTTCTTCCTGCGCAACGGAAGCTGCCGTGATGAATATCAGGGCAAGAGACATTGTTAAGATTTTTTTCATGGTCTTTATTTGGTGTTAGTTTTTGCCGCTCTCAAAAGTAGGGAGAATGTTTTATTTTGCCAAATAGAATTCGATAACTCCGTTCAATGACCCAATATCAGCAGCGATTTGCAGGATCATCGTGAAAGGGGTGCGTTTTTTCGAAATCAGGCTGGTAGTGGGCGTGACTGCTCAATTCCTGGATATAGCCATGCCGGAATCCAAGCTGCTCCATTGCCTTAACAACCTCATCATATTCCCTGTTGTACAATGTGCGCCCCAGATGTTCGTCCCGGCACATTCGCCGGATAGGATAATACTGCGACATCAGGGAGATGCTGATTTTTGGGGAGAGCTCGGTTGCAATATACTCCAGCACCCTGATGCTGTTGCTGATAAAACCCGGCATCACCAGATGGCGGATCAGCATCCCTGACGTTGCGACACCATCATCCCCGGTATGCAGAAAGGGACCTTTCTGCCTGTACATCTCTTGCAGCGCTGCGGCTGCTGCCCCGAAATAACCAGGCGTTCCGGAAAACCTTACCGCTATTTCATCGTCGGCATATTTGAAGTCGGGAAGATAAATATCCACAATCCCCTCGAGTTCCCGTAATGTTTCAACCTTGTCGTATCCGTTTGAGTTGTATACTATTCCGGGATGGTATCCCCTGGAATTTAAACCCGCGATAATCTCGAGCATCTGCGGAACCATATGCGAGGGCGACACAAACCCGACCAGATTGATTCCCGTATCCACTATTCCTGTGATGGCATCCAATATCTCCGCAAGACTTTTATATTGACCGGGCAATGTCGAGCTATTTCCGCTTATCTGATGATTCTGGCAAAAGATGCACTGCATGTTACAATGGCTGAAAAAAACGTTGCAGATACCAGAGGTACCGCTGATCGCCGGCTCCTCGCCCTGGTGCAGGCAAACGGAGGATATCCCGTAGGATGCACCGGTGTTGCAATAACCCATCTCTCCTGCAATCCTGTTTACATGGCACTCCCGGGGACAGAGGGTACAGTCGGAAAGATTGTCACGTCCGATCATCGTTTTTCATACTTTTGGACCGAGTTAAGGGGCAAATGTAATGGAAAAAGGTAGATACACATATATTTTCTGGGACTGGAATGGCACCCTTCTGAATGATGCATGGCTGTGTGTTGATGTTATGAATTCGATGCTTGCCGAAAGAGGATTGCCCGCCATTGATCTGGAGACATACCGGGCGATCTTTGATTTCCCGGTGCGGGATTATTATACAAGGCTGGGTTTTGATTTCGGGGCTGAATCATTTGAGGTGGTCGGGATGGAGTTTATGGTCAGGTATAACAAGCGTCAGAAGGAGTGCAGATTGCATCAGGATGCGGAAAAGATACTGGATTTCTGCCGCCAGGCAGGATTATTACAATATATGCTGTCGGCCAGGGAGGAGAATGAGTTACGGGAGGAGGTCAGGAATGTCGGGATTCAGAAGTATTTTGCCGGCGTGTTCGGCCTCGGCGACCATTATGCGCATGGAAAGACAGATGTGGGGCACAGGTTGCTGAAGGAATCGAAAGCAGCCCCTGAAAAAATCATTTTTATCGGTGATTCACTGCATGATGCAGAGGTGGCTGCCGGATTGGGGATCGATTGCCTGCTGATTCCCCGGGGACACCAGAATGAAGCCAGGCTGAGCAGGTGCGGATATCCGGTGCTGGATTCGCTGTTGGCAATACCTTTATGGTTATGAGATATTTACTGTTTGTACTGCTGTATAGCATCCTGACAAGTTACTGCCCTGCCCGGGTGATCGGGCAGAGTGTGAAAGGGCAGAGTCTGAAAACCCATTCAATATCATTAACCCAGAAGAAAAGGCAGCCGGAAATCATTACTCAGGATTTGCTTTTTCTTTCCGCCGTTACAGAAGACCTAGCTGACGAAGAAATGGACGCTGCATTTGGTGCCATTTCAGAGGTGCGGGGATCTCCTGCCGGATGGATGACTCTTTCCGGACTGCGGAATATGAGATCCCTGCCGTCGGGTATCAGGGTTATCTGGATTCACGGCTCCGACGGAGATCTGGTTGAACAGATCAGGAAAGATTCCATAATCCGTGATATACTCTTGCCCTGGGTGGAAGAAGGGGGACATATCGTTCTGACAGGGCGGGCAACCCATCTGTTATTGTATCTGGGACTCGAAGAAACCGCTCCTGCCGATAGCCTGAAAAGATTTGAGGATAAAGGATATGGTCGCAGGGCAGGATTCCATGCGTTCAGAAGTCATCCGCTTTTTTCAGGCATGCACGGGGGGGCTTATCTGCTCAGACCTTTATGTGACACCGTATTGAGGATCACCGGATATTTTGGGGATGCGGTTCCCCGCTCAGGAAAGGTCATCGGAGTAGACTGGGATTACATTTTCTTAAGAGAAGATTCAAGATTGGTAATCGAGTATGAGAAAGGAACCGGAAAAGTTCTGGCCATTGGCGCATACCTGGAGTATTCTGTGGAGAATCTGCACCGGGACCATCTGTTAAGGTTTACAGGTAACCTCTTCACCTATCTGGAGGGAAGATTTGAAGAGCCGGTCCACTTCTGGTATTACGGTGAAAATGAGGTGCTTCCATTTACCCCTTCGACAAGCGGCGGTAGGTTGCACGGATCAGGTATCACGGAGACGAAATCGTGGAATATTCCGCAGGATCCCATGGATCTTAAGAGAGCGGAGGGAGGGGCGGAATTCTGGGATGTGTCAGGAGAACGGATTGTTGCCATGGGTAAGGAATCCGGCGGTATCGAGGAGGTGTGGTCACACCCTTTCATGGCTTTGAGGGATTTTGAATCAGGCATCCGTTTGCCGGGCAGTGACAGCATTATATGGTTAAGCAGCCTGCGTTCCAGGATTATTGTAAGTCCGTTCGGCCTGAAACGAGAATATGATGTGGAGGGCTATCATGTTCGTGAGATGATCGTCGTGGATCCTTCTGATCCGGCAGGTGTCGTACATTACGAAACGGACATCGGTGAGACGGCCTGGTTCACCATCCGTTTCAAAACCAACTTAAGGTTGATGTGGCCTTATTCGGAACGCGCTACCGGAACCATATATCATGGATGGGATAAGGAAATGGAGGCTTTACTGGTCAGAGACAGGACAGGTGATTTCGGTATGATGATCGGTTCAGGAGGGATACCGGTCAAGGTTCAGAAAAAACGAGGAACTGATTTCAGCCTGTTGGCTGAAATAACCTGGAGTTTACCACCCAATGGCTTGCTGGATGTTGTTTTCGCCACTACCGCAGATGGAGACAGCACATTATATGAAACCTACAGGCAGGTAAAAATCAATCCATCCCGGGTTTTCTTCCGTGCGCTTGAAAAACACCGCAGGATACAGCTTGAAAGATTGATGATCATCACCCCGGATACAAACTTTAATCTTGGGTACAGATGGGCCCTGACAGGGGCAGACAGGTTTTTTACGCACACTCCCGGGATGGGAAAAGCCCTGGTGGCCGGTTTTTCGACAACCCGCAGAGGTTGGGACGGTGGTCAGAGAGTCAGCGGAAGACCTGGGTATGCCTGGTATTTCGGTCGTGATGCAGCATGGAGTGGTCTTGCGCTTTTACAGGCAGGGGATTTCGGCAAGGTTCGGGAAAACCTGGAGTTCTTCAGCCGGTTTCAGGACCTTAACGGAAAGATTTTCCATGAAGCGACAACGTCGGGAATTGTGCATTATGATGCAGCAGATGCGACACCGCTCTTCATATTACTGGCAGGAAGGTATTTCAGGCATACGTACGACACTGTTTATCTCCGCCGGGAGTGGCCATCTATAAGAAAAGCGATTGACTATTGTTTTTCGACAGATACCGATGGCGACCGGCTCATTGAGAACACCAATGTCGGGCATGGGTGGGTTGAAGGAGGCGGGCTTTATGGATCCCACTCGACTATTTACATGGCGGGATGCTGGTCGGCTGCCCTGCGCGCTGCAGCCGACATGGCTGAGGTCATGGATGACGGAATCAAGAGCCGGTTGCAATCGGAATCGCAGATTCAAAAGCATCTGATAAACAAAGATTTCTGGATTCCCGGCAAAGGCATATACGCTTACGGAATGAACCTGGACAGGTCTTTCCGGCAGGAGACCACGGTACTTCCTGCCGTACCCCTCCTGTTCGGACTTGGTGAAAAGAATAAGGCTCAAAGCATGCTCGAGACACTGATGTCCAACAGGTTTGCCACAAACTGGGGCATGCGGATACTGGGTGACGACAGTCCATGGTTCAAACCAACCGGTTATCATTACGGCAGTGTATGGCCTCTTTTCACCGGGTGGGTATCTTTGGCTGCCTACCGTTATGACCTCCCGGTTTTAGCATATCCATTTCTTTACCAGAATCTTGCGATATATCGAAACTGGTCAATGGGTTTTGTGGAAGAGGTCATGAACGGAGCAGTATACAAACCTTCGGGGGTTTGTCCTCAT
>CAYWHQ010000161.1:0-6757 GCA_964457665.1 uncultured Prolixibacteraceae bacterium
GTTCCACTTCATTCACCTGACCCAGGTTGATCATGGTATTCCGGTGAATGCGCAGGAACAGGTTTTCCGGGAGGATCGCCTCCCACTCTTTCAGCAATTTATGGACAAGTCCCGATTGACCGGTGATTGTAAACAACTCGGTATAGGGTCCCTGCGCCCGAAGCAGGAGGATCTCCTCCACCCGCTGAAACCGGAGCTTGTTTCCCAGCCGGATAAAGACAACGTCGGAAGGGGCCAGTCTTTGGGCAGGAAATACGTTATGGATCTGGGACAATAGCCGACCGGAAGAAGGTTCCGTCACCTGGCCGCTTTCCGAAACCTCTCCAACCAGCCGTTCAACCGACCGGGCCAGCCGTTCCGGACTCACAGGTTTCAGCAGATAGTCGAGAGCATTGACCTCAAACGCCTGGACGGCATACTGATCCCATGCGGTCACGAAGATGATCTGCCCGGTGAAATCCACCTGATCAAGCAGATCAAACCCGGTCTCCCCCCGAAGCTGGATGTCGAGGAACAGCAGATCCGGCTTCAGGGAAAGGATCTTTTCACCGGCTTCGGTTACCCCGGATGCCTCCCCAACTACCTCAATAACCGGATGTCCGCGCAGCAACCGGATCAGCTCCATCCTTGCAAGCCGCTCATCATCAATGATCAGTGCGTGTATAGGTTCTTTCATGATGGTTCTGAGTCAGAGATGAGAATTTCCTTCTGACCCGGACTAATGGGTCTATGGTCCTGATAATCAGGGATCTCCAGCACTACCTTCACCTGGCCCTCCTCCCTGATCACCCGCATCACAAAAGTGTTCCCGTAAAGGTTTTGCAGCCGTTCTTCCACATTCCTCAATCCGACTCCTTCTCCGATGCCGTTCCTTGTGTTCCAGCTTCCCGAATTGATCACCTCCAGGCGCAGGTTTTTTCCGCTTATGCGGGCCGTAACGGTAACATCCAAGGGCATAACGCTTGTCTGGATACCGTGTTTCACCGCATTATCCACTAGGGGTAGCAACAGATTCGGGATTACCCGGAAGCTTTTGGTGCCGGATTCTATCTCGACCGAGACCCTGAGATCCTCTTCATACCGTTTTTGCTCAATCGACAGATAGGTTTTCAAGGCCTCGATCTCCTCTTCCAGAGGGATGGTGAACCTGGCTGATTGCTGCAGGTTGTATCGGAGGAATCCTGACAGGTCGGTGACCAGGTCGGCAGCTTTCTGCTGGTTTTCAAAGATCAGCGCCCTGATAGAATTGAGGGAATTGAACAGGAAATGGGGATTGAGCTGATTTTGCAGCATCCTGAAGCGCGATTCCATGGCAAGCGCTTCGGCTTGCTGTGCCTTTACCTCCTGGTTTACAATCCGTTCAAATAAAAACACGATGTAATAGACCGCGCCCCACACCAGTATTGTCAGCAAATACTGGAAGGTCTCCATCACATAATCCATCCAGCTGTAAGAAATGTATTTCGCACGGATCTGCTCCGACCAGAATGGAAAGCTGAAAAGGGCATCGAGAAACCTCCAGATAACGGAAGCCATGATCAGCACAAATCCAAACCAGAGCGCCATCTGCATCAATGATCGTATCCGTGAAAGCCGGTAAATGAACAGAAACCGTAAACCCACTGTTACAAGAAACCCGCTCAGATAGGTGATCGATGCCAGCCAGTAGAATTCGGGGAAGTTGGGCTCATAGTAGCGGACGGCCAGTATTTCCCTGATGATAAAAAACAGCCAGAAGGCGCTGTTCAGGATCCAGAACATCCCGGACTTTCGCCAGCCACCCGGCCATTCTCCTCCATTCTCCTGATTCCTCATTGGTTGATCAATATAAAAATCCAAACATCCAGAGTGGTATTGTATTCCGGTATGCATACTCAATGTCATCGGCTACAACAAACGCATTCTCCATACCGGCAATCTGTTTCCTGTTCTTGCTCTTTCCCCCGGCTTCCAGAATGAATTTATCCTCCACAAGAAAACCACCTTTTTCTGAATGCCTTGCCAGATAACGCTCCCGAAGCTGATTTAACAGGAATGTTTCTCTGAGAGTGCCTTTGTTTACAGAGGTCTCCGCAAGGGAAACCATCAGGTTTGGATTGTTCAGGTAGATCTTATCCGGTTTGTTCATCCGGGATATTCCTTTTTTCCCCGATTGGAGAAGCATCAACAAGTCTGCTTTCTCAAGCAGAAGCAGGTATTTCGTCAAGGTTTCCCGGCTCAATCCAACCTGCTGACTTAATTTCTGAATGTTGGGCTTGAAGGGAACCATGGATGACAGAAGAGACAGCAGCTTTCTCAGGTGATGGACTGCGTAAAAATCAATATTTTCGATAGAAGGCAGATCAACCTCCAGAACATGGTTGACTATTTGTTGCAACCGATAATAATAGGTGGAGGTCTCTTCGGTAAAAAATGGATAATATCCCGTCTGGATATATTCTTCAAAAAGCTTTATAGGTTTGATTCTGGTTAAAATCCCCGGAATATGATCTGAAGCATGATACAGGATATCGTCCAGGCTCAGAACCGGGAATACATATTGGTATTTCATCTCAATAAATTCCCGGAATGACAGACCCTGCATGCGGTACAATACAACTCTTCTGCTCAGATCGGCGGTTCCTCTGTATATGTCCAGCGCGGATGACCCGGTTATCACTATCCGCAGGTCGGTAAAATAATCGTATATATTCTTGATTTCCGTCGACCAGTTTCTGTATTTGTGAACCTCATCAAGAAAAATGTATTTCCCCCCGCGTTTGACAAACGCATCGGCGAAATCAACCAGGGTTGTCCTGGAAAAATACAAATCATCCATACTGACATATATCACCTCGTCAGGATGGTGGTTCAGATGGAGATGAATGTACTGAAGCAACATAGTGGTTTTCCCGACTCCCCTGGCCCCTGTTATGGCAATCATTCGGTCGCTCCAGTCAACTTTATACCATAAGTATCTTTTAAATGCTGTGGGAACAGCATGGAGGCGGGCGGCAGAATATTGGAACAATTTTTCCACAAGCAAACTTTTCTTGCAAAGATAGCGATATTTGCAAATTACATCTTACATATTTTATTATAATTTGCAAAATCCATTCATCATATCTCTATCTTCGGTATTTATAATAATCCCCATTTCTTTAAATCCGCCCGTCCGCTTGTCCGCCTGAATGACCGCTTATTCGGATTTGTGACCGTTTATTCATTTTAATATCTGATATTCAGTATTTTATATCAAATTTGGCTGTAAAAATACGATAAAATTAACCCGTAACTAAAAAAATGTTTTATATTTCTGTTATGCGAAACATTGGTATCATCATTTTGTTCCTGTTGCAATGGATGACATCTCCGGAATGCCAGTCACAACCGGAATTTTCCCAGTACCTGATCTCGGATCAGGTACATGGAACACAAAGCCTGTTTGCAACCGATGTAGATGGAGATGGAGATTCAGATATTCTGGGCGCAGCGGCTGAAGACCACGATGTCATCTTCTGGCGCAATGAAGGCGGAACTCCGCTGCAATGGACGAAGATCATTGTCAATGGAACCTTCTCAGGAGCCGGAACTGTTATGGGTTGTGACATTAACGGGGACGGAAAAACCGATATCCTGGCCGGCGCCAAAACCGGGGATCAGATCGCCTGGTGGGAGAATTCGGGGGGAGATACGATTCTCTGGATTAAACACATCATCCGGAGCAGTTACGATTTTCCGCATGAGGTTTACGGCTGTGACATCGACCTGGACGGAGATACCGATGTGCTGGCAGCCTCCTCCCTGCAAAACGAGATCACCCTGTGGAGGAATGAAGGAGGAACGCCCGTCGCCTGGAGCGAGCAAACGGTCGCCACAGGATTCACCCAGGCCAAATCGGTGCATGCAGGGGATTTCAATAGCGATGGCCTCCCGGATGTCGTGGGCGCCTCTCTGCTCGACAACGAAATTTCCTGGTGGGAGAATGGTGGCGGATGGCCGATCCAGTGGACAAAGCATGTGGTTACATCCTCTTTCTCCGGCGCGCACCGAGTTGAGTCTGTTGACATGGATCAGGACGGGCTCCCCGACATACTCGCGGCAGGCTGGTATGCCAACCAGATCGCCTGGTGGCGGAATGATGGCGGAAATCCGGTCGGTTGGACCAAACAGGTTATCACTTCCGGGTTTCAGCGGACATGCGTTGCCATTCCAACAGATCTGGATCAGGATGGAGACATCGATGTGATCGGAACCTCCCAGGATGGTGACGAAGTTGCCTGGTTCCGGAACAACGGAGGAAACCCCATCAATTGGCAGAAATTTTTAATCGATCCCGAATTCGACAGGGTATGGCCGGTATGTGCTGCTGATTTCGACGGAGATACCGACATCGATATCGCTGCGGCCAGCGGACACGAAGGGAACAACCAGGTCCGCTGGTACCGGCAAACCCCGGCAAACCTTCTCAGTTACCCCGAAAGCGCCGTGTATGATCCCGACAGCAACCGGTATCTCGTCTCCTGCCAGGGAACCGGATCGATTGTGGCTATCGATGCCCAGGGCAATCAGTCGGTATTCGCCTCCGGATTCGGGATAGTGATCGGCCTGGCTATTTCGGGCGACACACTGTATGCCGTTTGTGATAATGTGGTGAGGGGCTTGCTGTTGTCGGATGCAACAGTCGTGTTCGTACATGCCATCCCGGAAGCGGTCAAACTGAACGACATTGCCACAGGAACCGGAAACCTTCTGTATGTAAGTGATGTGCTGGGCGATAAGATCTTTCGGATCGATATAGCCGCCAATACACATGTGGTCCTGGCCGATGATGAGCTCACCGGACCCAACGGCATCCTGGCGGAGGAGGAGCAGAACCGCCTCCTGGTCGTTTCCTGGCGAACCAATTCTCCGGTACAGGCAGTTGATCTCTCAACAGGAGCGGTTTCGAGTGTGATCCAGACAACCCTTTCCAACTGCGACGGGATCACCAAAGACTCCTTCGGAAGGTATTACATCTCCGAATGGGCACAAGGCACCATACAACGGTTTGATCCCACCTTTCAGCTTCCCTCCGAAACCCTTTATACTACCTCTGAAAGTCCGGCCGACATCTGGTACAACCCCTGGCTGGAAGAGATCGCCATTCCGCTTTGCACGGGTCATGCCGTGGATTTTATTCCGGTCTATCCAGTATCGATTGAAAAAAAAAGCATGGAAATCAATGACAGGATTTATCCAAATCCCTTCTTCTTGAATGCCATCCTGGAAATCCATCTGGATAAGCCGGGAATGGTTCATGCTGACCTCTTTGATCTGACCGGAAAGCTAATTCAACCAATCTGCCGGAAGCCTTTTCCGGCAGGCACACATCGAATTCCCTTCAGCGGAAAGAACCTGAACGAGGGAATCTACATGGTTGACGTTTCCATCATAGATCCGGCCAATACTGAAAGGATCCTCGGAAAGCAAGTCATCAGGGTGACGAAAACGAATGTTCATCCCTGAAATATCCATTAAAACAATGTTTATATTAACCGAAAAATAATAGAACGCAGATGACACGGATTTAGACGGATGATCACGGATCATTAACCCGCGGAAATCCGTCGCATCTGTGTTAATCTGTGTGCCATTAAAAACCCGAGAAATGAAACCCTTTACCAAAACGCTTCAATGCAGCAGTAAACTTGTTTTCCGTTTCTTCCTGGCAATGTTTACCTTTTTGTCTTTTTCACTTTCAGCTCAGAACCTGCTGAATAAACCCGAACACGTGGTCTGGGATCAGATCAACCACCGCTACCTGGTGACTAATTACGGGAACGGGAAGATCGTGGCAATCGATACATCAGGCAGCCAGCAGGTGGTCATCGAAGGGATCCCCAATTGCCTGGGGATCCATATTGTCGATACGACCATCTTCATCACCCAGGGGACCCACATCCATCTGTACGGACTTCAATCCCTTGATCAATTGCAAACGTTGACCCTGGCAGTAACCACCTGGATTGACGGTATGGCCAATGATGATTCTGGAAATCTGTATGTTGCCGAGAATGCAGGTCGTATTCACAAAGTGAACCTGACTACCCTGAACGATACCATCATCGTTGACTCGGGTTTGCCCCCGAAGCCTCAGGATCTGGCCTATGATCCGGCGGGAAACCGGTTGCTGCTGGTTTGCTGGGGAACCAATTCGCCGATTGTGTCGATTGATCTCGAAACCTATGAAGTCAGCAACCTGGTAGCCACAACTTCCGGGCAATACGATGGCATTGTCAGGGATGCCGGGGGGAACCTGTTTGTAACCTCGTGGCTGAACGGAGGACGTGTATACAAATGGGAACCACCGTATTCGGCCGGACCGGAAATTTTCTCGCAGGGTCATTCAGGTCCGGCCGGACTGGCTTTGAACGAAGAGGGGCAGATGCTGGCGGTCCCCAATTTTAATAGTAATTCAGTCTCATACCTTTCGCTGATTCCTACAGGTGTGGCAGAACCTTCTGCAAAGCCGGCAATCAGGATCGAAGGGGATCAACTGATCGTAAACAGCTCTTCTTCCTGCAGGATCCTGATCACCGCGATCAATGGGAAACGGGTTTTTCTGAAATCGTGTGATCCGGGAGAGATCAACCTGTCATTAAAAGTTATGCTGGAAACCCAAATCAGTGGTATTTACCTCCTTACTGTTCAAACGGATAAGGGGTGTGACACGATTAAAGTTTATTATGATCCTGATTAAGCTCGTGAAAATTTCACTATCATATGCTCATTCGAC